>NZ_JBFBBD010000008.1:0-151407 GCF_040689515.1 Streptomyces sp. NPDC051173 | reverse complement strand
CGAGACCCCCATCGACTTCGACACCGAGCGCCACGACGACGCCACGCTCTACAAGGGCACCGAGGTCGTCTCGCAGCGCGGCGAGAAGGGCGTCGCAGGCCGTCATCACGCCCCGCTCCTGAGGGACGAGGACCTCGATGCGCGGATCCGCCACCAGAGACCGCACCGGCGCAGCCACCCGATGCGAAGGATCCCGCACCTCACCCACCAGCATCTCCAGCACATCCTCCAGCGCCACAAGACCCAGCACCCTCCCGGACGCGTCGGTCACGGCCGCCAGATGCGCCGCCGCCCGCCGCATCACGGTGAGCGCGTCGTCCAGCGGGAGTTCGGCCCGCACGGTCTCCACCCGCCGCCAGACGTGCTGCGGCACGGCGCGCTCGCGGTCCTCCAGGTCCAGGACGTCCTTCACGTGCAGGTAGCCCATGAAGGCGCCGCCCGGACCGGCCACCGGGAAGCGGGAGTAGCCGGTGCGTACCGTCAGTTCCTCGATCTGCCGGGGGGTGACGGACGGGGCGACCGTGACCAGCGTCGCCGGGTCGAGGAGGACGTCGGTGACCGGGCGGCTGCCCAGCTCCAGCGCGTCCTCCAGCCGCTCCTGCTCCGCCGGTTCGAGGAGGCCGGCCTGGCGGGAGTCCTCCACCAGGCGGTTGAGCTGCTCGCTGGTGAACACCGCCTCGATCTCGTCCTTGGGCTCGACCCGGAACAGCCTCAGCACTCCGTGCGCGCAGGCGCCGAGGAGGGCCGTGACCGGCCGGCACAGCCGGGCGAAGGCGACGAGTCCCGGGCCGAGCCACAGCGCGGCACGGTCGGGCGCCGACATCGCGAGGTTCTTCGGCACCATCTCGCCGATGACGAGGTGGAGGAAGACCACGAGGGCCAGGGCGATCACATAGCCCAGCGGGTGGACCAGCCCGTCGGGCAGCCCCACCGCGTGGAAGACGGGCTCCAGCAGGCGCGCGACCGTCGGTTCGGCGACCGCGCCGAGGGTGAGCGAGCAGACGGTGATGCCGAACTGCGCGGCCGCCATCATCTGCGGCAGGTTCTCCAGCCCGGTCAGCACCGTACGGGCCCGTGCGGAGCCCTCGGCGGCCTTCGGCTCGATCTGGCTGCGCCGCACGGACACGAGCGCGAACTCGGCGCCCACGAAGAAGCCGTTGGCGAGCACCAGCAGCACGGCGAAGAGGAGTTGCAGCACGCTCATCGCTGCTCCCCCTTGGCACCGGTGGTGCGCACGAGGCGCACCCGTTCGGCCCGGTGGTGCGCCACCTGCCGCACGGAGAGCCGCCAGCCCGGCAGTTCGGCGGTGTCGCCGGGGGCGGGGATCCGGCCGAGGAGACCGGCGACCAGGCCGGCGACCGTCTCGTAGGGGCCGTCGGGCGCCTCCAGGCCGACGCGGCGCAGGGTGTCGACCCGGCAGCCGCCGTCGGCGTCCCAGGCGGCGCGGCCGTCCTCGCAGGCGACGGGGGCGAGTTCGGGCCGGTGGGCGTCCTCGGCGTCGTGCTCGTCGCGCACCTCGCCGACGAGCTCCTCGACGATGTCCTCCAGCGTCACCACACCGGCCGTGCCGCCGTACTCGTCGACGACGACGGCTATCGGCTGCTCGCTGCGCAGCTGCTCAAGCAGCGGCTGCACGGGCAGGGTCTCCGGCACGAGCATGGGCGCGACCGCGATCCGGCCGACCGGGGTGCGCAGCCGGTCGTGGCCGGGGACCGCGAGGGCGTCCTTGAGGTGGACCATGCCGACGACCTCGTCCAGGCGCTCCCGGTAGACCGGGAAGCGGGAGAGGCCGGTGGCGCGGGTGAGGTTGAGGACGTCCTCCGCGGTCGCGGTCGACTGGAGGGCGCTGACCTTCACCCGGGGGGTCATCACGTGCTGGGCCGTGAGGCCGCCGAGCGAGAGGGTCCGTACGAACAGGTCGGCGGTGTCCTGCTCCAGGGCTCCGGCGCGGGCCGAGTGCCGGGCGAGGGAGACGAGTTCGCCGGGGGTGCGGGCGGAGGCCAGCTCCTCGGCGGGCTCGACGCCCAGGGCCCGTACGAGCCGGTTGGCGACCGCGTTGAGCAGGGTGATCACAGGCCGGAAGAAGTGCGCGAAGGCGTGCTGCGGGCCGGCGACGAACCGGGCGACCTGGAGGGGCCGGGAGACGGCCCAGTTCTTCGGCACCAGTTCGCCGATGACCATCTGGACGGCGGACGCCACCAGCATGCCGGTCACCACGGCGACGCCGGGGGCGGCGCCGCCCGGCAGTCCGGCGAAGGTGAGCGGCCCGGTGAGCAGCCGTCCGAGGGCGGGCTCCGCGAGCATGCCGACCACCAAGGAGGTGATGGTGATGCCGAGTTGGGTGCCCGAGAGCTGGAAGGAGAGCTCGCGCAGGGAGGCGACGACGGTGCGGGCGCGGCGGTCGCCGTCGGCGGCGGCCCGTTCGGCCTCCGGCTTCTCGACGGTCACCAGGCCGAACTCGGCGGCGACGAAGAAGCCGTTCGCGAGAATGAGGAAGAGCGCTGCCGCGAGAAGCAGCAGGGACACGGTGACACTCATGCCGCCGCCTCGTCACGGTGGGCGGCGGCGCAGGTACTACAGGACGATCCGTCCATTGCCGGAGGGAGTCACTCCTCGGTTCGCAGGTGCCCCGCGGGGCCGTGGGGACCACGGCCGGGAAAGCGGTGTGCGGGGCGGGGCGGGTGTGCCCGTGGCACCAGAGTAATCAAGGACTCGCGATCTTGGGGCGGTCGGCGGCGGTCAGGTCGCGGACCGGCCGGTGCCGTGTGCCTCGGCGAGGGCCCGCAGGGCGCGGGCGTGGGCGACGGCCTGCTGCTTGGCGATGCCCGGCTGGATGCCCATGGCGGACAGGGTGGTGCCGTCGGAGAGGTCGAGGCGGACCCAGGGGTCGCCGGCGCGCAGGTTGACGCGGACGATCTGGGCCCAGGCCAGCTTGCGGGTCGTCGCCATGTTGACGACGGTGACGCCGTCCTCGGTGGCGACGACCTTGGGCCGGGCGAGCAGCGCGAGGACCCCGAAGACGACGAGTCCGGCGGTGGTGAAGGTGATCCGGTCCCCCGTGCTGAAGCTGCCGGTCAGCAGGGCGCCCGCCGTGAGCACGACGAACAGCGCGGCCCCGAGGCCGAGCAGTACGGCCCGGGTGACGGTCGGGCGGAAGGTGACCGGAAGACCGGGCGGCGGTACGGGGGTGGACACGTGGGTTCTCTCGGCGTCGTCGGGGCTCGCGTGCGGGGTGGGCGCCGTCAGAGGCGGCAGGCGTGGATGCCGGTGGTGAGGATGGCGCGCGCGCCCAGTTCGTAGAGCTCGTCCATGATCCGCTGGGCGTCCTTGGACGGGACCATGGAGCGGACCGCGACCCAGCCCTCGTGGTGCAGCGGGGAGACGGTGGGCGACTCCAGGCCGGGGGTGAGGGCGACGGCGCGCTCGACGTGCTCGACCCGGATGTCGTAGTCCATCATCACGTAGCGGCGGGCGACGAGGACGCCCTGCATGCGGCGGAGGAACTGCTGGACCTTGGGGTCGTCGGCCGGGGCGCCCGCGCGGCGGATGACGACGGCCTCGGACTCCAGGATCGGCTCGCCGATGATCTCCAGTCCGGCGTTGCGCAGGGTGGTGCCGGTCTCGACGACATCCGCGATGATCTCGGCGACGCCGAGCTGGATGGCGGTTTCGACAGCGCCGTCGAGGTGGACGACTGAGGCGTCGACGCCGTTGTCGGCGAGGTGCTTGGTGACCAGGCCGGAGAAGGACGTGGCGACGGTCATCCCGCCGAACTCGCCGACGTCCTTCGCGGTGCCCGGGCGGGTGGCGTAGCGGAAGGTGGACCCGGCGAAGCCGAGCTGCATGATCTCCTCGGCCCGCGAGCCGGAGTCCAGCAGCAGGTCCCGGCCGGTGATGCCGATGTCGAGCTTGCCGGAACCCACGTAGACCGCGATGTCGCGGGGGCGCAGGAAGAAGAACTCGACGTCGTTGGCTGAGTCGACCAGGACCAGTTCCCTGCGGTCCTTGCGCTGGCGGTATCCGGCCTCATGGAGCATCGCCGACGCAGGCTCGGAGAGAGAACCCTTGTTGGGAACGGCGATGCGCAGCATGAGGTCGTTTTCCTTCGTGCGTGGGATTGCTGGGGGGATGTGCTGGGGTGGTGCTGATCAGAGGTGAGCGTATACGTCGTCGAGGGAGATTCCCCGGGCGACCATCATCACCTGGACGTGGTAGAGGAGCTGGGAGATCTCCTCGGCCGTGGCGTCGGCGCCTTCGTACTCGGCGGCCATCCAGACCTCGGCGGCCTCCTCGACGACCTTCTTGCCGATGGCATGGACGCCCTTGCCCACGAGCTCGGCGGTGCGGGAGGTGGCGGGGTCGCCGGTGGCGGCCTTCTGCTGGAGCTCGGTGAAGAGCTCCTCGAACGTCTTCTTGGACATGGTGGTCCTACCCTACGCCGCTCCCCTGCCGCTTCAGTGCCAGGGCTCGGACACCGAACGGAGGATCGCCGCGGTGGCGACGGCGGCGGTGACCGCCTCGTGTCCCTTGTCCTCGTTCGAGCCCTCCAGGCCGGCCCGGTCCAGGGCCTGTGCCTCGTCGTCACAGGTGAGGACGCCGAAGCCGACGGGGACGCCGGTGTCGACGGAGACCTGGGCGAGGCCCTGGGTGACGCCCTGGCACACGTAGTCGAAGTGGGGGGTGCCGCCGCGGACGACGACGCCGAGCGCCACGATCGCGTCGTAGCCGCGGCCGGCCATCACCTTGGCGACCACGGGGAGTTCCCAGCTGCCGGGGACGCGCAGCAGGGTCGGCTCGTCGATGCCGAGGTCGTGCAGGGCGCGCAGGGCACCGTCGACGAGTCCGTCCATCACCTTCTCGTGCCACTGCGCGGCGATCACGGCCACACGCAGGTCCTGACAGTTCCGCACACTCAGCTCGGGGGCGCCCTTGCCGCTCACGTTTCTCCTCGGGTTTCTGGTCGGGTGACGCGTCGTGGATCTACTGGTTGCCGCAGGCGGAGACCGGGTCGGGGTCGAGCCAGGGCAGGTCGTGCCCCATCCGGTCCCGCTTGGTCCGCAGGTAGCGGAGGTTGTGCTCGCCGGCCTTGACGGGCATCGGCTCGCGGCCGGTGACCCGCAGGCCGTGCCGCACGAGGGCGGCGGTCTTGTCGGGGTTGTTGGTCATCAGCCGCAGCGAGCGCACTCCGAGGTCGGCGAGGATCCGCGCGCCCGCCGCGTAGTCACGGCCGTCGGCGGGCAGGCCCAGTTCCAGGTTGGCGTCCAGCGTGTCGCGGCCGTCCTCCTGGAGCTCGTAGGCGCGCAGCTTGGGCAGCAGGCCGATGCCGCGTCCCTCGTGGCCGCGGAGGTAGAGGACGACGCCGCGGCCCTCGGTGGCGATCCGTTCGAGCGAGGCGTGCAGCTGCGGGCCGCAGTCGCAGCGCAGCGAGCCGAAGACGTCGCCGGTGAGGCACTCGGAGTGGACGCGCACGAGGACGTCCTCGCCGTCGCCGAGCTCGCCCGAGACGAGGGCGATGTGCTCGACGCCGTCGACGGTCGAGCGGTAGCCGACGGCCCGGAAGTCGCCGAAGGCCGTGGGCAGCCGGGTCTCGGCCTCGCGCCGGACGGTGGGCTCGGCGGACCGGCGGTAGGCGATCAGGTCCTCGATGGAGATGACCGCCAGGCCGTGCTTGCGGGCGAAGGGGATCAGGTCGGGCAGCCGCAGCATCGCGCCGTCCTCGCCCGCGATCTCCACGATCGCGGCGGCGGGCCGCAGTCCGGCGAGCCGGGCGAGGTCCACGCCGGCCTCGGTGTGGCCGTTGCGCACGAGGACGCCGCCGGGCCGGGCGCGCAGCGGGAAGACATGGCCGGGGCGGACGAAGTCGCCCGGCCCGGTCGTGGGGTTGGCGAGCAGCCGGATGGTGGCGGCGCGGTCCGCGGCGGAGATCCCGGTGGAGATGCCGTGGGCGGGGACGGCGTCGACGGAGACGGTGAACGCGGTGCGCATCGCCTCGGTGTTGGCCTCGACCATCTGCGGCAGGTCGAGCCGGGCGATGTCCGGCTCCTCCAGGGGCACGCAGATCAGGCCGCGGCACTCGCTCATCATGAACGCGACGATCTCGGTGGTGACCTTCTCGGCCGCGACGACGAGGTCGCCCTCGTTCTCGCGGTTCTCGTCGTCGACCACGACGACGGGCCGCCCGGCCGCGATGTCGGCGATGGCGCGCTCGACCGGGTCGAGGGTGAGGTCCTCGGTCTCGTGCCAGTTCTGCACGGCGGTCATCATTCCCTTTGCTTGGGTTCCTTGGGTTCCTTGGGTTCCTTGGGTCGCTCGGGTCATGACAGTGCCCCTTCCGGCACGGCCCGCTCGGCGGCGCCCGTCAGGGCGCGGGAGCGGAGCCACCAGTCGCGCATGCCCCACACGACGACGGCGAAGTAGACGACGTAGACGAGGCCGGAGAAGGCGAGGCCGCTGCTGAAGGCGAGCGGGACACCGACCACGTCCACGAGCAGCCAGGCGAACCAGAATTCGGTGAGGCCGCGGGCCTGGCAGACCATCGCGGCGAGCGTGCCGACGAAGATGTACGCGTCCGGCCAGGGGTTCCAGGACAGGTCCGGCACGGCGGTGAAGAGGCCGCCGACGGCGAGCGTGCCGAGGGCGGTGCCCGCGAGCAGGGCGCCGCGCTCCCGCCAGGTCGCGAAGCGGACGGCGATCGAGCCGTCCTGGGCGTCGCGGCGGCCGCGCTGCCACTGCCGCCAGCCCCACAGCGAGACGCCGATGACGAGGAGTTGCTTGCCGATGCCGCCGCTGAGGTGGGCGGAGGCGTAGGCGGCGACGAGGATCACGCCGGAGAGGAGCTGCGTGGGCCAGGACCATATGGAGCGCCGCCAGCCGAGGGCGAGCGCGAGGAGGCCCACGCTGTTGCCGATCATGTCGGACCAGATGACGCGCTGGCCGAGGACGGAGAACGCCTCGTCGTTGAGCCACTGCACGGCGTTCACGCGACCGGCTCCCCGGCACCCGGGACCGCGCCGTCGGCCAGCAGCCGCTCGACGTATTTGGCGAGCACGTCCACTTCGAGGTTGACGGGGTCGCCGGGCTGCTTGATGCCCAGGGTGGTCAGTTGGAGCGTGGTGGGGATGAGGCTGACGGTGAAGAAGTCGTCGCCCGCCTCGACCACGGTCAGGCTGACGCCGTCGACGGTGATCGAGCCCTTGTCGACGACGTAGCGGCGCAGCCCGGCCGGGAGGGCGATCCTGACGATCTCCCAGTGCTCGCCGGGAGTTCGTGCCACGACGGTGCCGGTGCCGTCGACGTGGCCCTGGACGATGTGGCCGCCGAGGCGCCCGCCGAGTGCCATGGGCCGCTCCAGGTTCACCCGGGAGCCGGGGGCGAGGGCGCCGAGGCTGGAGCGCTTGAGGGACTCGGCCATCACATCGGCGGTGAACTCGCCGTCGGCGGTCTCCACGACGGTCAGGCAGACGCCGTTGACGGCGATCGAGTCGCCGTGCTTGGCGCCCTCGGTGACGAGCGGGCCGCGCAGCCGGAAGACCGAGGAATCACCGTGGCTGTCCACGGCGACGACCTCGCCCAGTTCTTCGACGATTCCGGTGAACACGTTCAGTTCTCCTCAGGGGCGGAGGCGGTGGGGGTGGCGGTGATCCGCAGGTCGGGGCCGAGGCGGGCGACGTCGGTCACCTCCAGGCGCAGCGTCTGCGCGATGGTGCCGATGCCCGCGTCGCCGAGGGCGGCGGGTCCGGCGCCGAGCAGCGCGGGCGCGAGGTAGCCGACGACGCGGTCGACGGCCCCGGCGGCGACGAAGGAGCCGGCCAGCGACGGCCCGCCCTCCAGCAGGACGGAGCGGACGCCGCGCCCGTGCAGCTCGGCGAGCAGTGCGTGGATGTCGAGGCCGGCCGTGCCGTGCGGCAGCCGGACGGTGTCGGTGCCGGGCAGGTGCCGGGTGTCGGCGTGCTCGCCGACGGCGATCAGGGTGGGGGCCGCGTCGTCCAGGACGCGGGCGCCGGGCTTGACCGTGGCGTGGGTGTCGACGACGACCCGCAGCGGCTGAGTGACGCCGTCCCGGCCGCGGACGGCCAGGCGCGGGTCGTCGGCGCGCAGGGTGCCGGAGCCGACGACGACGGCGTCGGCCTCGGCGCGCAGCCGGTGGACGTCGGCGCGGGACGCGGCGGAGGTGATCCAGCGGCTGGTGCCGTCGGCGGCGGCACTGCGGCCGTCGAGCGTCGCGGCGTACTTCCACTGGACGAAGGGGCGGCCGCGGAGCACCGAGGTGAGCCAGGCGGCGTTGCCCGCGGCGGCCTCGTCGGCGAGCAGCCCGCCCTCCGTGTCGACCCCGGCGGCGGCCAGGGCGGCCGCGCCTCCGGTGGCCGTGGGGTTCGGGTCGGCGACGGCGTAGACGACGCGGGCCACTCCGGCGGCGAGCAGGGCCTGTGCGCAAGGGCCCGTGCGTCCGGTGTGGTTGCAGGGTTCGAGGGTGACGACGGCGGTGCCGCCGCGGATGTCGCGGCCGGAGTCCGCCGCGTCCTGGAGGGCGTCGGCCTCGGCGTGCGGCCCGCCCGCTCGGCGGTGCCAGCCCTCACCGGCGGTGCGGCCGTGTGCGTCGAGCAGGACACAGCCGACGACGGGATTGGGGCTGGTGGAGCCGAGGGCGCGTGCGGCGAGTGCGATGGCCCGACGCATCGCGTCGGCTTCGGCCTGGGTGGCCACCGGGTCCTCCTGCCTCATCGGGCACGGACTCCGGGGCCGTCGTACGGGACGACGAAGAGCGGGGACGCGGACCGGGGTGCGCCGAGGCCGAAAAAGAGGGGTCCGCCCCTGAAGAGGGCCGGATCACCTGACGCCGGTGTGCCGGTATGCGTGCCCGCCGCGCACTGCCTCCCATCCGGACTTTAACCGTCGGTCCAGGAATTTCACCTGGTCAACCGGCCGCTGGATGCGGACGGGTCGCGGACTGTAACCGCCGGTTCGGACTTTCACCGACCCCGGAGTGCGCTGCGTAACTAATTGTCTGTAGATGCTACATCGAGCCTGACCTGCGCGTTCCTTGAACACCGCCGGTCCGACGCCTTTGAGCGTACGCCGAGGGGCGGGGCGGTGTCCACGGTGATGTAGGTCGCCGCAAGGGGTCGACCGGCCCCGCCCGGTTCCGGGAGGATGCGCCTCCATGGGCGCGGACAAGAGGGGTACGGACGTCCGGTTACGCCGGGCGCGGCTCGCGGTGGCCGTGGTGTTCGCCGTGCACGGCGCGGTGACCGGCAGCTTCGCGACCCGTGTCCCCTGGATCCAGGCGCACGCGGGGATCGACGCGGGCCGGCTGGGGCTGGCGCTGGCGTTCCCCGCGATCGGGGCGTCGGTGGCGATGCCGCTCGCGGGCCGGGTGAGCCACCGGCTGGGTTCACGGGCCGCGCTGCGCCTGCTGCTGTCGTCGTGGTGCGCGTCCCTGGCGCTGCCCGCCCTCTCCCCCGGCCCGCTCACGCTGTGCGCGGCGCTCGGCCTCTACGGCGCGACGGCGGGCATGGCGGACGTGGCGATGAACGCGCTGGGCGTGGAGACCGAGGAGCGGATCGGCCGCTCGATCATGTCGGGGCTGCACGGGATGTGGAGCGCGGGGGTGCTCGCCGGTTCGGCGGCGGGCACGGTCGCGGCACACGCAGGCACGGACGCCCGTCTCCACCTGGGGATCGCGGCGGGCGCGCTCGTACTCCTCGGCACACTCACCTGCCGGTGGGTGCTCGACCTGCGGACGGCGCCCGGCGAACACCCGCCGCCACGCTTCTCGTTGCCCCCGCGGGCGGCGCTGGCCATCGGCGCGGTGGGGTTCTGCGCGGTGTTCGCGGAGGGCGCGAGCCTGGACTGGTCGGCGGTCTACCTCCGCGACGTCATCGGGTCGGATCCGGGCGTCGCGGCCGCCTGCACCACGGCGTTCTCCTGCACGATGGCGGCGGCCCGGTTCGTGGGTGACGCGGCGGTGCGCCGGTTCGGACCGGTGCGGACCGTACGGGCGGGTGGCGTGCTGGCCACGGCCGGCGGGGTGCTGGCGGTCTCCGGGGGCGGGCCGGCGGCCGCGATCGCGGGCTTCGCGCTGATCGGCCTGGGCATCGCGGTGGTGGTGCCGCTGGCGTTCGCGGCGGCGGGGCGCGGCGGTCCCGCGCCGAGCCAGGCCATCGCCGGGGTCGCCACGATCACCTATGCGTCGGGGCTTATCGCGCCGGCCGCCATCGGCCAGATCGCGCACGCCAGTTCACTCGTGGTGTCGTTCACCCTGGTCACCGTGCTGACGACGGGGATGGTGCTGGGGGCGGGGGTGCTGCGTACTCCCGCGCGCGGCGCGGTGGGTGCGGGTCCGGCGGGCGAGCGTGCGAGCTCCGCGGCGGAGTCACCGGGCCTGGAGTGAACACGGCAGTGGGCCGTACGGGGGACCTTCATGGGTACCCCGTACGGCCCGGAACCAGCCGGCGGTGAGCCGTCGGTGGTTAGAGGATGCCGAACAGACCGCCGAGGCCGCCGAAGCCACGGTGGCCGAAGTCACGGCCGCCGAAGTCGCAGCGACGGTCGCAGTCGTCACGGTCCCCACGGTCCCAGCGGTCCCAGCGGTCCCAGCCGCCACGACCGCGGTCGCAGTCGTCACGGTCCCAGCGGCCGTGGTCACGACCGTGGTCCCAGCGGCCGTGGTCGTGGTCCCAGCGGCCGTGGTCACGGTCACGGCCGTGGTCGCCACGGTCACCGTCGTGGTCGTGGTCGTGGCTCCAGGCCTGGACCGTCGCGGTGTGGGCCGGTGCGGCCTGGGCCACGCCGGCGATCGGGACGATGGCAGCCGCGGCGAGCACGGTGGCGGCCGCGGTGCGGCCGACGAGGTTACGCATGAATGTCTCCTGGATTGCAGGAATCGGACACAGAGACCCATACCTCGCACGAAGCAGGAAACAGCCCAAGTTCACGGTCATACAGTCGTACGGACCATTGATTACCCCGATTGCAGCAACGGCGGGCCCGGCCGGCCCGGTGGCGACGGCCGGGACCACGGGCCGGCGCCACTTAACATGGTCCGGATTTCTCCCCCCACTTCGAACATTTGGAGCACTCATGGGCCTCGGCGTGCGCTGGACTCTGCACGGGGACGGGCGCACCCCGGCACCCGGGGCCGTCGTGCGACCGGACGAGCGGCTCACCTGGCCGCGGACGGCGGGGCTCGGCGCGCAGCACGTGGTGGCGATGTTCGGCGCGTCCTTCGTCGCCCCGGTGCTCATGGGCCTCGACCCCAACCTCGCGATCATGATGTCGGGCGTCGCGACGATCCTCTTCCTGCTCGCGACGCGCGGCCGGGTGCCCAGCTATCTGGGGTGCAGCCTCTCCTTCGTCGGGGTCGCCGCGATCATCAGGGCGCAGGGCGGCGGCACCGCGGCCGTCACCGGCGCGATCTTCGTGGTCGGCGCGGCGCTGTTCCTGAGCGGCCTGGCCGTCCAGAGGTTCGGCGCGCGGATCATCCACGCGGCGATGCCGCCGGTGGTCACCGGCGCCGTGGTCATGCTGATCGGCTTCAACCTCGCACCGGTCACCGCCCGGACGTACTGGCCGCAGGACCAGTGGACGGCGCTGCTGACGATGCTCGTCACCGGGCTCGCCGTGGTCTGCCTGCGCGGGTTCTGGTCCCGCGTCGCGATCTTCCTGGGCCTGCTCTTCGGCTACGGGATCTCCTGGGTCTTCGACCGGGCCTTCGGGAAGATCCACTCCGTGCACGGCGGGCCGGAGGCGGTCGACCACTGGCGGCTCGACCTCTCCGGCGTCTCCAAGGCCGACTGGATCGGCCTGCCCTCGCTGCACGGGCCGACGTTCAGCTGGTCCGCGATCCTGGTGGCCCTGCCGGTCGTCATCGCCCTGATCGCCGAGAACGCCGGACACGTCAAGGCCGTCGGCGAGATGACCGGTGACCCCCTGGACGACCAGCTCGGCACCGCGATCTCCGCGGACGGCGCGGCCACGATGCTCTCCACCGCAGTCGGCGGCCCGGCCAACACCACCTACTCCGAGAACATCGGCGTCATGGCGGCCACCCGTGTCTACTCCACCGCCGCCTACTGGGCCGCGGCCGGCTTCGCCCTGCTCTTCGGCGTCTGCCCCAAGTTCGGCGCCGTCGTCGCGGCCGTGCCCGGTGGGGTGCTCGGCGGCATCACCGTCATCCTCTACGGCATGATCGGCCTGCTCGGCGCGCAGATCTGGGTCCACAACAAGGTCGACCTGCGCAATCCGCTGAACCTCGTGCCCGTCGCCGCGGGCGTCATCATCGGCATCGGCGGCGTCGGCCTCAAGGTCAGCGACAACTTCGAGCTCAGCGGCATCGCGCTGGGCACCATCGTGGTCCTCTCCGGCTACCACGTCCTGCGCGCCCTGGCCCCGGCCCACCTCAGGACGCAGGAGCCGCTGCTGGACGCGGGCACGAGCGGCTACGACGCGGCGGCCGAGGAGGACACGACCCGCGACGAACGCTGACCGCGCCATCCGGCGTCATCCGTTCCGGTCAACCACCGGCGCCCGCACCCTACGCTGCGTACGCACATGTCACCGTGTGTTCATGACGACGGCAGGAGTGCGGGCGGCACCCGCCATCGAGGGCGTCGTGGCCCGGATGCGCCGGCTGGCGGAGACCCTGCCGCCACGGGACGGGGTCGCGGTCTTCAACGGCGTCTACCTCACGGTCACCGAGGAGATCGCCCGGCGCCTCTCGGCGGGGGCGTTCGCGGACCGGGGGTCGGCGACGGAGCTGGACGTACGCTTCGCCGAGCGCTATCTGAACGCCGTCGACGGCGCGGCGGCGGGCCGCCGCCCACCCGCCTGCTGGCGCCCCCTCTTCCAACTGCGCGGCCACCCCGCCGTACGCCCCCTGCAGTTCGCACTCGCGGGCATCAACGCCCACATCGGCCACGACCTGCCACTGGCTCTCGCCGACACGTGCCGCGCCCTGGACACCGAACCGCGCGCGCTCGAAGGGGACTTCGACCGGGTCGGTGAGGTGCTCGTCGCTCTGGAGGAGCGGGTGCGGGAGGGCTTGGCACCGGAGCTTCTGGATGTGGCGGATCCACTGACGCACTTGGTGGGGGCGTGGAGTCTGGAGGCCGCGCGGGGGGCGGCGTGGGCGGCTTTCCGGGGGCTCTGGGCGGTGCGGGATCTTCCCGACGTGTCGGAGGATCTCGTCGAACGGCTCGACGCGGGCGTGGGGTTGGTGAGCCGCTGCCTGCTGACGCCGCTGGGGTGATCTTCCCCAGCCCCGCCCCTTCCCGAAACTGGGGGCAAGCCCCCAGACCCCCGCAACACAATCCAGCCCGTCCGGCGTTTGAGGACAACGCGGCGAAGCCGTGTTGCGGGGTCTGGGGCGCAGCCCCAGTTCGGGAAGGGGCGGGTAGGGGAAAAGCCCGCCGCAGGCGCGAACCGGCCCGCGGACGAAAAGACGTCAGTCCTCCGGCAGTTCCACCGGTGCCAGCTCGTCGTAGCGGTCGCCAGGGCCCGGATTCGCCGCATCCGTCGCGCCGCCGAACTGACGCATCACACCCCACACCGCGTTGAGCGCCGTCTGCACCGCGCCCTCCGCCCAGCCCGCCGTCCAGGAGATGTCGTCGCCGGCGAGGAACAGGCCGCGCTTGTCCTCCGGCAGGCGGTCCTGCATGAAGTGGGTGAACAGGCGCCGCTGGTAGCGGTAGTGGCCGGGCAGGTTGGCCTTGAACGCGCCCATGAAATAGGGCTCGTTCTCCCAGGAGACGGTCACCGGGTTGCCGATGATGTGACGGCGGATGTCGACCTTGGGGTAGATCTCGCCGAGCGACTTGAGCATGACCTCCATGCGCTCGTTCGCCGACAGCGGCAGCCACTTGAGGCTGTCGTCGCACCAGGTGTACGAGAGGCAGATGACGGCCGGCTTGTCGGGCCCGTCGTCCAGGAGATAGGTGCCGCGCGTCATCCGGTCGGTGAGCGTCATCGACATGACGTCCCGCCCGGTCGGCTCCCCCTTGTCATCGACGGCGCTGTCCAGCCAGAACGGCCGGTCGACGGGCACGAACAGCTTGGAGGACTCCATGTAGTGGGTGCGCTCCATCGCCGTCCAGTGGTCGATGGGGAAGAGCGAGTCGTCGCACGCGATCTTCGACAGCAGCATCCACGACTGGGCGGTGAAGACGGCCGCCTTGTACGTACGGATGTCACCCGACGCGTCGGTCACGGTGATGCCGTTGCCGGCCGTGCGGTGCAGCCGGGTCACGGCCGGGCGCGGCTCGCCGCCGTGCAGCGAGGACAGCGAGGTGCCGGGCGCCCAGTGGACGAGCTTGCCGGGCTCGCGCTCCCACAGCCGCACCGGGAGCTGCTGACTGCCGCCGACGATGCCGCGGTGGTGGTCGTCCGCCTCGGTGTAGACGACGCGCAGGATCTCCAGGATGGAGTTGGGGAAGTCGGTGTCCCAGCCGCCGGTGCCGAAGCCGACCTGGCCGAAGATCTCGCGGTGGCGGAAGGACTTGAAGGCGGTGGATTCGCAGAGGAAGCCGTAGAAGGTCTGGTTGTCGAGCTTCTCGACGAGCTTCGCCCAGATCTCCCGGATGCGCGGCACGTCGCGCTCCCGCAGGGCGCGGTTCATGTCGGAGAAGTCGGCGCCCTCCTCCAGGCAGGCGTTCCACGCCTCGGCGACCTCGCGGTAGACCGCCGGCAGGTCGTCGATGGTCTTGGCGTAGTGCGACTCGCCCTTGAGGTCGACGACGGTCGAGGGAGTGTCGGGGGCGAGCGGGTTGGGGAAGGGCTTCGTCTCCAGGCCCACCAGGTCGATGTAGTACTGGAGGGCGGTGGAGCTCGGCGGGAAGCGCATCGCGCCCATCTCGGCCGTCAGCGAGGGGTCGCAGCCCTCGAAGCCGACGGTGCGCAGCCGGCCGCCGATCTGGTCCGCCTCGTAGACGACGGGCTTGAGGCCCATCTTCATCAGCTCGTAGGCGGTGATGATGCCGGAGAGGCCGCCGCCGATGACCGCGACCTCGGCGCCGTGCTCGGTCGCGGGTATCTGCCCGAGACCCGCCGGGTGGGCGAGGAAGTCGTCGTACGGGAAGGGGAAGTCCGGGCCGACCATGGTGATCGGCGGCAGGGCCGGCTGCGACGGCTCGTCGTGGGCGGCGTTGGGCACCATGGACGTCATCGGCTGAACTCTCCTGCGGAAAAGGGGGAACAGTGGGGGGTGTTGGGGGGTGTACTGCTTCAGCCGAGCGAGCCGTAGAGCTCCGGGCGGCGGTCGCTCAGATAGGTGTTCTCGGCGCGGGACGCCTTGAGCAGCGCCGGGTCCACGTCGGCGATGATCAGGTCTTCGCCCGCGCCCGCCCGCGCCCGTACGGTCCCGTCGGGGGCGGCGAGGCAGCTGAGGCCGGCGAAGGAGAATTCGCCCTCGGTGCCGCAGCGGTTGGCATAGGCGATGTAGAGCTGGCTCTCCCAGGCGCGGGCCGGGACGATCGTCTGCGGGACGATCTCGTACGGCCGCATCAGCGCGGTCGGGGTGAGCAGCAGCTCGGTGCCTGCCAGCGCGTGCGCGCGCACCGGCTCGGGGAACTCGACGTCGTAGCAGATCAGCATGCCGAGGCGGACGCCGTCGAGGTCGGCCTGGACGACCGGCTCGTCGCCGGGCGTGAAGTGGGCGGTCTCGTAGTCCCCGAAGAGGTGGGTCTTGCGGTAGTGCGCGAGGCGCTCCCCGTCCGGCCCGATGAGCTGGAGGGAGTTGTGGAGCACCGCGCCGGCGCGCTCGGGGTAGCCGTAGCCGATGGCCAGGCCGTGCTCGGCGGCGATGCGGGCGACGGCCCGGGCACCGGGTCCGTCGGCGGGCTCGGCCCGCTCCCGCACGGTGGCGCCGAGGGCGTAGCCGGTGAGGTACAGCTCGTTGGTGAGCAGCAGCCGGGCGCCCGCGTCGGCGGCCCGGCGCGCGGCGGCGGCCAGGGCGTCGAGGGTCTCGGCGGTGGAGGCGGGGACGCCGGGGCGGCCTTGGTACAGCGCGGTGCGCAGCGGCGTCATGCGGCCTCTCTTCACCTGTCGCGAGGGTTTCGTTAAGGACGCCTTGACGGTACGGGCCGGTAACTCCGCACGACAAGGCGCCACCATTGCGTATCAACGCGTCATTCGTTGCGCGTTGTGCCGCCTCCGCGGCGATTCATTGCGCGGAGTCTCGCGGGGTGGCGGGGTCGCTCAGGAGGGGGCGCCGGAGCTGAAGCGGCGCAGCAGGGGGGAGAGCACGAGGACGGACTTGGTGCGCTCGACGAAGGGCTCGCCCGCGATGCGCTCCAGCACCCGCTCGAAGTGGCGCATGTCGGAGGCGAAGACCTGGACGATGGCGTCGGCCTCGCCGGTGACGGTGGAGGCGGACGCCACTTCCGGATAGCGCGACAGGCCGCGGTGGATGGCCTCGGGCGAGGTGTTCCGGCGGCAGTAGATCTCGATGAAGCCCTCGGTCTCCCAGCCGAGCGCCGCCGGGTCCACCCGTACGGTGAACCCGGTGATGGCGCCCTCGGCCCGCAGCCTGTCCACGCGGCGCTTGACTGCGGGCGCGGACAGGCCGACCTCGGTGCCGATGTCGGCGTAGGAGCGGCGGGCGTCCTCGGCGAGGGCGTGGACGATGCGTTCGTCGAGATCGTTCAGTCGCACTGCGGGTGGATCACTTCTCTAGGGGGACCTGCGTCTCTTCCCGGGCGAGCCGCGAGCGGCTCTTCCCGTACCCGAAGTAGATCACGAGCCCGACGGCCATCCAGACACCGAAGACCATCCAGGTGACCTTGTCGAGGCTGCCCATCATGTAGACGCACAGGAGGAAGCCGATGGCCGGGAAGACCGGGCTGAGCGGCACCCGGAAGGTGCGCTTCATGTCCGGCCGGGTCCGGCGCAGCACGATGACGGCGATGTTGACCAGGGCGAACGCGAAGAGCGTGCCGATGCTGGTGGCGTCCGCGAGCTGGCCGAGCGGGATGGCCGCGGCGAGGATGCCGCAGAAGAGCGAGACGATGACGGTGTTGGCCCGGGGGGTGCCGCTCTTGGCGTGGACCTTGGAGAAGACCTTGGGCACCAGGCCGTCGCGGGACATCGCGAAGAGGATGCGGGTCTGGCCGTAGAGGACGGTCAGCACGACGGAGGCGATGGCGATGACGGCGCCCGCGGCGAGCAGCACGGCCCAGAAGCTCTGGCCGGTCACGTCCTTCATGATCCCGGCGAGCGCGGCCTCGCTGCCCTCGAACTTCTGCCAGGGCATGGCGCCGACGGCGACGGCGGCGACCAGGCAGTAGAGCGCGGTGACGATGATCAGCGAGAGCATGATCGCGCGCGGCAGGTCGCGCTGCGCGTCCTTGGCCTCCTCACCTGCGGTGGAGGCGGCGTCGAAGCCGATGTAGGAGAAGAACAGGGAGGCTCCGGCGGAGCTCAGGCCCGCGATGCCGAGCGGCATGAACGGGGTGTAGTTGCCGGCCTTGACGCCCTGGAAGGCGACGCCGCAGAAGAGCAGCAGCGCGACGATCTTCACGCCGACCATGATGGTGTTGGCGCGGGCGCTCTCCTTGGCGCCGCCCAGCAGGAAGGCCATGCACAGCAGCACGACGAGCAGGGCGGGCAGGTTGAAGACGCCGCCGTCGCCGGGCGGGTTGGCCAGCGACGCGGGGATGGTGACGCCGATCGTGCCGTCGAGCAGCTCGTTGAGGTACTGCCCCCAGCCGACGGCGACGGCCGCGACGGAGACGCCGTACTCCAGGATCAGGCACCAGCCGCAGACCCAGGCGACGAGCTCGCCGAGGGTGGCGTAGGCGTAGGAGTACGAGGAGCCGGAGACCGGGATGGTGCCGGCCAGCTCCGCGTAGGAGAGGGCCGAGAAGAGCGCCGTGATGCCGGCGATGACGAACGAGATGATGACGGCGGGGCCCGCCTTGGGGACGGCCTCGCCGAGCACCACGAAGATGCCGGTGCCGAGGGTCGCGCCGATGCTGATCATCGTCAGCTGCCACATGCCGAGCGAGCGGCGCAGCGAACCGCCCTCGCCCTGCCCGCCCTCGGCCACGAGGCGCTCGACCGGCTTGCGCCGCATGAGACCTGCCGCGAAGCCGGCGGCCGGGCGCGGGGAGCGCTGGTCGTCGCCCGCGGCGGGGGGCGCTGTGCCGTGGTCCAACACTGGGTGGCTCCATTCGTCGCTGCCTGTCGAGGGCGGAGGGGACGACCACCGACGGCACCCCACCGGGGCGCGCGCCCGGCAGAGCGGAGCAAACCCATGGAAGGAGGGGGACCGCGAGCAAGCGGTATCCGCCACTCCACGTACAGCGCAGACCCTACGAGGTGGGTGCGTGCGCTCGTAATGCACCATTCTTGCGTATGCCCGTACGATCATTGCGTGCGGGGGGCCGGAACGGGCGATCGTTGCACGTCACCTTACGAATCGGTACATGTCGGCGTCAACAGTCGCCGACCGGGTCATGGGTCACAGGCCCCGGGGAACGCGAAAGGGGCGCGGCCCGGAGAACCGGACCGCGCCCCTTCGGGGATCGCTTCGCTTACTGCCAGCTGGCGTGCAGCGGCTTGCCCTCGGCGTAGCCCGCGGCGCTCTGGACGCCGACGACGGCACGCTCCTGGAACTCCTCCAGGGAGCCCGCGCCCGCGTAGGTGCAGGAGCTGCGGACGCCCGCGATGATCGAGTCGATCAGGTCCTCGACGCCCGGGCGGTCCGGCTCGAGGAACATCCGCGAGGTGGAGATGCCCTCCTCGAACAGCCCCTTGCGGGCCCGGTCGTAGGCCGACTCCTCGCTGGTGCGGTTGCTCACGGCACGCGCCGAGGCCATGCCGAAGCTCTCCTTGTAGAGCCGGCCGTCGGCGGTCTGCTGGAGGTCGCCCGGGGACTCGTACGTCCCGGCGAACCAGGAGCCGATCATGACGTTGGAGGCACCGGCGGCGAGCGCCATGGCGACGTCGCGCGGGTGCCGGACGCCACCGTCGGCCCAGACGTGCTTGCCGTACTTCTTCGCCTCGGCCGCGCACTCCATGACCGCGGAGAACTGCGGGCGGCCC
This sequence comes from Streptomyces sp. NPDC051173, assembly GCF_040689515.1. Classification (NCBI taxonomy): domain Bacteria; kingdom Bacillati; phylum Actinomycetota; class Actinomycetes; order Kitasatosporales; family Streptomycetaceae; genus Streptomyces; species Streptomyces sp. NPDC051173. Next base: position 132,372 of record NZ_JBFBBD010000008.1, on the reverse strand, counting down.
ACGCCGGTCATCATGCGGGTGGTGCACATGGCACCGGGGCCCACACCGACCTTGATGATGTCCGCGCCGGCCTCGATGAGGTCGCGCACGCCCTCGGCGGCGACGATGTTGCCCGCGACGATCGGGACCTGCGGGTCGAGGCCGCGGACGGCCTTGATCGCGGAGATCATCGACTCCTGGTGGCCGTGGGCGGTGTCCACGACGATGGTGTCGGCACCGGCCTCCAGCAGGGCCTTGGCCTTGCCGGCCACGTCGCCGTTGATGCCGACGGCGGCGGCGACGCGCAGCTTGCCGTCCGCGTCGGTGGCGGGGGTGTAGAGCGTGGCGCGCAGGGCGCCCTTGCGGGTCAGGATGCCCGCGAGCCTGCCGTCCTTGTCGACGGCGGGCGCGAGCTTGCGGTGCGCGGCGTCGAGCTTGTTGAACGCCTCGCGCGGGTCGATGTCGGCGTCGAGGAGCAGCAGCTCCTTGGACATGACCTCGGACAGCTGGGTGAAGCGGTCCACACCGGTCAGGTCCGACTCGGTGACGACGCCGACCGGGCGGTGGTCGCCGTCGACGACGACACCGGCGCCGTGCGCGCGCTTGTGCAGCAGCGACAGCGCGTCGGCGACGGTCTGCGTGGGGGCGAGGACGATCGGGGTGTCGAGGACCAGGTCGCGGCCCTTGACCCAGGAGATGACCTCGGTGACGACCTCGATCGGGATGTCCTGCGGGATGACCACGAGGCCACCGCGGCGGGCGACCGTCTCGGCCATGCGGCGGCCGGCGATCGCGGTCATGTTGGCGACCACGAGGGGGATGGTGGTGCCGGTCCCGTCGGGGGCGGAGAGGTCCACACCCTGGCGGGAGCCGACCGCGGAGCGGCTGGGCACCATGAACACATCGTCGTACGTCAGGTCGTACGGCGGCTTCTGATCGTTGAGGAATCGCATACTGGCTCTCTCACCTGCGGTTTTGAGTACAAGGCGGGTGGGGAGTCAGCACCGAGCCAGCGCCGGATCGGGCTGAGGTTCCTGGACCCATCATCCATGATGCCTCCGCGTAGTGACGAACCGGAGCCCGATTCTCATGGGTTCGCCCAGAGACGGGCCGGCGCGTCTGTGGCATCGGACAGGAGGCCGCCGGTCAGGCCGACAGGCCCTTGAGGCGGGCCACCGCCTCCTCCAGGACGGCCGTGCGCTTGCAGAAGGCGAAGCGGACGAAGGGGGCGCCTTCGGCGCGGTTGTCGTAGAAGACGGTGTTGGGCACGGCCACCACGCCCGCCCGCTCGGGGAGGGCGAGGCAGAAGGCCAGGCCGTCGGTGTCGCCGAGGGGGCGGATGTCGGTCGTGATGAAGTACGTGCCGGCCGGGCGGTGCACGGCGAAGCCCGCGTCCGCGAGCCCGGCCGCCAGCAGGTCGCGCTTGGCCCGCAGGTCGGCGCGGAAGTCCTCGAAGTAGCTGTCGGGCAGCCGCAGCGCCTCCGCGATCGCGTACTGGAACGGGCCCGACGAGACGTAGGTCAGGAACTGCTTGGCCGAGCGGACCGCGTCGACCAGGGCCGCCGGCGCCGTCACCCAGCCGACCTTCCAGCCCGTGAAGGAGAAGGTCTTGCCCGCGGAGCCGATGGTGACGGTCCGCTCGCGCATCCCGGGCAGGGAGGCGAGCGGGACGTGCTCACCGTCGAAGACGAGGTGCTCGTAGACCTCGTCGGAGATGACGAGCAGGTCGCGCTCGACCGCGAGGGCGGCGACGGCGGCGAGCTCCTCGCGGGTGAGCACCGCGCCCGTCGGGTTGTGCGGGGTGTTGATCAGGAGCACCCGGGTCCTGGGGGTGACGGCGTCGCGCAGCTCGTCGAGGTCCAGGCGGAAGGCGCCGTCGCGGGGGCGCAGCGTCACGGGCACCCGCTTGCCGCCCGCCATGGCGACGCAGGCCGCGTACGAGTCGTAGTACGGCTCCAGCGCTATCACCTCGTCACCGGGCTCGACCAGGGCGAGCAGCGCGGCGGCGATCGCCTCGGTCGCGCCCGCGGTGACCAGGACCTCGGTGTCGGGGTCGTACGCCAGGCCGTAGCGGTGCGCCTGGTGGTCGGCGACGGCGAGGCGCAGCTCGGGGACGCCGGCGGCGGGCGGGTACTGGTTGCCGCGCCCGTCCCGCAGGGCGCGGACGGCCGCTTCCCTGATCTCCTCGGGGCCGTCGGTGTCCGGAAAGCCCTGACCGAGGTTGATCGCACCGGTCCGGGCCGCCAGGGCGGACATCTCCGCGAAGATGGTGGTACCGAACTCGGCAAGGCGGCTGTTGACGGGCTTCCGGGTCATGCGTGCTCTCCCTCGGCTGACGGATGTGCGGGGCACGGTGCGTTCGCACATTGTCACAGCCGGACATCTCGCGGGGAGCGGGGCCTGCCTAACGGAAACGGGCCGGATACGCGTACCGCCCGCCGGGGCCCCCGGCGGGCGGTACGGGTGAAAGCGTGGCGGGTCAGTTGCCGTCCGGGTCCGCCCGGTCCAGCGCCGGGCGCGGGCCCGGGCCGGTCTCCAGCAGCAGATAGTCGGCGGCGGCGGTGTCGGTGACCAGGCTCGTGACCAGCCCGGACCGCAGCACCGCGCCGATCGCGGCGGCCTTGCGCAGGCCACCGGCGATCGCGACGACCTCCGGTATGCGGCGCAGCCGGTCCGCCTCGACGGTGATGCAGCGCTCGCCCAGGTCACGGCCGATACGCCGGCCCTCGGCGTCGAAGAGGTGCGCGGACATCTCGGCCGCGGCGCCGAGCGAGGCGTAGTGCGCGCGCTCCTCCTCGCCGAGCATGTCGTAGACGGTCGAGATGCCGGGCGCCCAGGAGCCGATGGACACGGCGGCCACCGTGACCTTGTCGAAGTACTCGAAGGCCCGCGCGATGCCGGTCTGGCCGCGCAGGGCCGCGGCGGTGGCGGAGTCGGGCAGCAGCATCGGCGCGTAGATCGGGTGCGCCTCGCCGCCGGACACCTGGGCCGCGCGGCGCACGGCCTCCACCGAGCCGCGCTCGGCGGTGCCCGCGTCGTAGACACCGGTGAGCTGGACGACCGTGCACGGCGGCAGCCGGTGCAGGGCCGCGGCCATGTGGATGGTGGAGCGGCCCCAGGCCAGGCCGAGGACGTCGCCCTCGTGCACCAGCTCGCCGAGCAGGTCTGCGGCCACCTCACCGAGGTTCTCGGGGTCGGGCGCGTCCTCGGCCGCGTCGGCCGGGGACTCGACGACCACGGCGTGCCGCAGGCCGTAGCGGGCGCGCAGCGCGTCGGAGCGCTCCGCGTCCAGCTCGGCCGGCACCCGGATCTCGATCCGCACCAGATCCCGCTCCAGAGCGGTCTCCAGCACGCGGGCCACCTTGAAGCGGCTCACGCCGAACTCCTCGGCGATCTGGATCTTCGACTTGCCCTCGAGGTAGAAGCGGCGGGCCATGGCCGCCGCCTGCACCAGCTCGGCGGGCCCCATCGGCGTGGCAGAACGGCCCGTCGACACCTCGGTCTCCTCACTTCTGTGTTCAAGTCTGTGTTCAAGCTGTGGACTCGACCGTCATCCTGTCAGAAACGGCGGTCCTTTGATCAGGCCCTGCGCCGCGCCACGGCGTTCCGGGCGCGGTGCGGGACCGTCAGTGCGCGCAGGCCCAGGGCGCGGCGGCCGTGGCCTGCTCCGCCTGCTCCCTCAGCGAGCGTACGGCGGCCGCCGGGTCCTGCGCACCGTAGACGGCGGAGCCGGCCACGAAGACGTCCGCCCCGGCCTCCGCGCAGCGCTCGATCGTCTTCGCCGACACCCCGCCGTCGACCTGGAGCCACAGCTCCAGACCGTGCCGCTGGATGAGCTCCCGGGTCCGGCGGATCTTGGGGAGCATGATGTCGAGGAACGCCTGACCGCCGAAGCCGGGCTCCACGGTCATGATCAGCAGCATGTCGAGCTCGGGCAGCAGGTCCTCGTACGGCTCGATGGGCGTCGCAGGCTTGAGCGCCATCGACGCGCGGGCGCCCTTGGCCCGGATCTCCCGCGCCAGCCGGACCGGCGCCGCGGCGGCCTCGGCGTGGAAGGTGACCGAGCCCGCGCCGGCCTCCACGTACTGCGGGGCCCAGCGGTCCGGGTCCTCGATCATCAGGTGGCAGTCGAGGGGGGTGTCCGTGGCCCTGCTGAGCGATTCGACGACCGGCACCCCGAGCGTGAGGTTGGGGACGAAGTGGTTGTCCATGACATCGACATGGAGCCAGTCGGCGCCCTGCACCGCCTTCGCCTCCTCGGCGAGGCGGGCGAAGTCGGCGGAGAGGATGCTGGGGTTGATCTGCGCGGCCATGCGTTTAGCTTGCCATGCCGCGTGCGCTGGGCTCGCCCGGGTCCGCTGCGGGCCGGTTCGCCGCCTGCGGCGGGAGCTCCCCCAGCTACCGCTGGGGGAGTTTGAGGACAACGCGCGAAGCGTGTTGCAGGGGCCTGGGCGCAGCCCCCCACGCGGCGGAGCCGCACATCAGACACAGCCGGGAAGGGGCGGGGCAGGGGGAACAAGCCCGCCGCATCCGCCCCGGCCGCGCCGGACCCGCAGACCCGCCGTCACCGGCGCACCGTCCGTCAGGACACCCGGCGCAGCAGCGCGAGGTACATCGCGTCCGTGCCGTGCAGGTGGGGCCACAGCTGGACGTCCGGGCCCTCGCCCAGCGCCGGGACGCCGTGCATCAGGGGCCGTGCGTCGATCCATTCCGCGTCCACGCCCTGCCGCTTGAGGACGTCCTCCACGACGGCGCGCGTCTCCGCGGGGTGCGGCGAGCACGTCGCGTAGCCGACGACGCCGCCCACGCGCACGGCCCGCAGCGCCTCCCGCAGCAGGTCGCGCTGGAGCGGCGCGAAGCCGGCGAGGTCCTCGGGGCGGCGGCGCCAGCGCGCCTCGGGGCGCCGCCGCAGGGCGCCGAGCCCGGTGCAGGGCACGTCGACGAGGACGCGGTCGAAGGTGCCCTCCCGCCACGGCGGGCGGGTGCCGTCGGCGGCGATGACCTGGTACGGGCCGGGGTTGCCGGCCAGGGCCCGCTCGACGAGCCGCGCGCGGTGCGGCTGCTTCTCGGAGGCCAGCAGCGCGGCCCCCCGCCGGGCGGCGAGCGCGCCGAGCATGGCGGCCTTGCCGCCCGGGCCCGCGCAGCCGTCCAGCCAGCGGCTGTCGGCGCCTTCCAGCGGAGCGTTCGCGAGGGCGAGGGCGACCAGCTGGCTGCCCTCGTCCTGGACGCCCGCCCGCCCCTCGCGCACCGCGTCCAGCGCGCCGGGCTCGCCGCCCTCGGCGAGCCGCACCGCGTAGGGCGACCAGCGGCCGGGCAGCGCCGACTCCTCGCCGACCGCCGCCAGCAGCTCCTCGGGGGTGGCCCGGCCCGGGCGGGCGACGAGGGTGACCTCGGGCCGTTCGTTGTCGGCGTCGAGGAGGTCCTCGATGCCCGCGCGGCTGCCACCGAGCGCGTCCCACAGCGCGGAGACGATCCACCGCGGGTGCGAGTGCACGACGGCGAGGTGCTCCTCGGGGTCGTCCTCGTAGGGCGGGGCGACCTTCTCCAGCCAGCCGTCGAGGTCGTGGGCGGTGATGCGGCGCAGGACCGCGTTGACGAACTTCGCCCGGCCGTCGCCGAGCACGACCCGCGCCAGCTCGACGCTGGCCGACACCGCCGCGTGCGCCGGGATGCGGGTGCCGAGCAACTGGTGCGCGCCCAGGCTCAGTACGTCCAGCACCGGCGGGTCGACCTCGCGCAGCGGCCGGTCGACACAGGACGCGATGATCGCGTCGTACGTCCCCTGGCGGCGCAGCGTCCCGTAGACCAGCTCGGTGGCGAGCGCGGCGTCGCGCGCGTCGAAGCCGCCCTGCTCCTTGCCCTTCTCACGGGCCTTGCGCAGCAGGGGCGGCAGCACGAGGTTCGCGTACGCGTCCCGCTCGTCCACGGCCCGCAGCGCCTCGAAGGCGAGGATCCGTACCGGGTCCTTCTTGGGCCGGCGGTGCGGTCTTGCGGGGCGGCGAGGGGCCTGATCGTTCACGAAAGGTGCTCCGGGGCGTAAGTGGTGAAGGGTCCAGCCTACGCGGTGCGGGCCGGGCGCCCTCGCTCGCCCGGATCGGGCACATCAACCTGTCCGGCGTCCGAGGACGGGGCCGAACCCGGGCGCCGCCCGTTGGGAGCGTTGCCCACCCGCGTCAGCCGCGCCAGCCCGTCCGGCGTTTGAGGACACCGCCGCGCAGCGGCACGGCTCGCACCCGACCACAAGGGCCGGCCCCAGGAACCCGCTAGCCGGCGGAGCCGAGCCGTTCGCCCTCCGCGATGCGGACCCCGCGCGCCCAGTCGGCGGCGGCCATCGGCTTCTTGCCCTGCGGCTGCACCCAGAGCAGCTCCACCGCGTGCGAGCCCGTTCCGACGTGCACCGAGTTCTTCGCGGCCGCGATCTCCCCGGGCGCGAGGCCGTCGCGGCCGGGCGTGGGCGAGACCGCCATCACCTTCAGCCGCTCGCCGCGGAAGACCGTCCACGCGCCCGGCGCCGGCGCGCATCCGCGCACGACGCGGTCGACGCGCAGCGCGGGCGCGGACCAGTCCAGCCGGGCATCCTCGACCTGGATCTTCGGGGCGAGGGAGACGCCCTCCGCGGGCTGCGGGACGGCCTTGAGAGTGCCGTCCTCGATGCCGTCCATGGTGGCGGTGAGCAGCCCGGCGCCCGCGAAGGCGAGCCGGGTCAGCAGGTCGCCGCTGGTGTCGGTGGGCCGGACCTCCTCGGTGAGCACGCCGAAGACCGGCCCGGAGTCCAGGCCCTCCTCGATCAGGAAAGTGGAGGCCCCGGTGACCTCGTCGCCCGCCAGGACCGAGTGCTGGACGGGGGCGGCGCCGCGCCACGCGGGCAGCAGCGAGAAGTGGAGGTTGACCCAGCCGTGCGCGGGGATCTCCAGGGCGGCCTTGGGCAGCAGGGCGCCGTAGGCGACGACCGGGCAGCAGTCGGGGGCGATCTCCCGCAGCCGGGCGAGGAAATCGGGATCGCGCGGCCTGGCGGGCTTGAGCACCTCGATGCCCGCCTCCTCGGCGCGCTGGGCGACGGGGCTGGCGACCAGCCGGCGGCCGCGCCCGGCGGGGGCGTCGGGCCGGGTGACGACGGCGACGACCTCGTGGCGGCCGGAGGCGATCAGGGCGTCGAGGGCGGGGACGGCGACCTCGGGGGTACCGGCGAAGACGAGCCTCATGGGTGACGAACTACCTCTCCTCGAGCGCCGAACGGAACAGCCCACCAGTCTAGGGGGCCCTGGGATCAGGGGGCGTACGGGCCGCCCCGCGCCCCATTCCGGAGGATGTGCGCCCCCATACCGTGACCCGGCGGGCCGTGGCGCGTTGTGGTCAAGAGAGATTGACCGGAACGGGCCGCTGCCGCGGCCCGCTTGCGTTGGATGTCAACTCTCGCCCTTTTTTAGTCCTTTTACCCCGCCGGTCCGAGAGGCTTCTTCATGGCCGACCACGCAACCCACGACGCCCAGGCACGGGCCAGCCTGCATCTTCTGGTCCGGGACATCGAGCGGGTCCGCAGGCAGGTGGACGCCCTGCGCACCCTCACCGCCCAGCTGGGCAATGTCTACCGCCCCCGACGCACCGGCCCCTCCGCCGGCTTCGTCGTCTACGGGCGGGCACCCGCACCGACCGTCCGGCTGGCCCAGGAGCTGCGGGACAGTGTCGAGACGCTGGTGACGGCGGCGGTGGACTTCGACCGCTCGCTGGGCTTCTCGTGGGACGCGGTGGGTTCGGCGCTCGGGGTCACCAAGCAGGCGGTGCACCGGCGTTACGGAGCGCGCCGCTCCAGCGGGCAGGCCACCACGGAAGGGACGGAGGCCGTCCGTACGGCCGAGCCGTCCGCCGTGCCGGTCGTGCCCGCCGCCCGCACCGTGCCGGGCCAGTCCTCCGTCGCGCGCGACGAGCCGCGGCCGCCGGCCTTCCCGGGCCCGCGCAACGGCTGAGCCCGCCTGTGCAGGCCGGCGGCGCACCGCGCGTCAGCCGATGTCCGGCGGGTCGATCCGCAGCCGCACCGGCTCGCCGTCGCGGCGAGCGAGCCGGGCCGCCTGGGCGGTCTTGAGGGCCGCGGCCAGCGCCGCGCCGCGGCCGGGGCGCACCCGGAGCAGGGCCCTCTCCCACCGCTCCCCCGGCGGCGGGTCACCGGGGCGCCGCGTGCGGCCCGCGGCCGTGACCGGCAGGGGCACCGGCCCGAGCACCTCCGCGTCCTCCGGGAGCTCCGCCGCGGCGAGCAGGTCGGCGACGTCCTCCGGCGGGCCGGAGACCGACGCCATGCGGGACACCGGCGGGAAGCCGAGCTCGGCACGGTCGGCGAGCTCCCGCATCGCGTGCCCGGCGGGATCCCAGCGCACGAGCGCCTGCACGGGCCGCAGTGTGGGCTCCGCGACCACGACGACGACCCCGCCGTCCTCCTGCCCGCGGACGAGCGCCGCCGCGGACAGCCAGCGCCGCAGCGCCTCCTCCCCCGCCCGCAGGTCGGGGAAGCCGAGCAGGGCCCAGCCGTCGAGCAGCAGGGCCGCGGCGTAACCGCCTTCGGCGACGGGTTCGGCGCCGGGCGTGGAGACCACGATCGCGGGCCGGTCGGGCACCGTGTCGAGGATGTGATCCCGCCCGGAGGTCCGTACGGGCACGGCCGGGAAGGCCCGCCCGAGCTCCTCGGCGGTGCGTCCCGCGCCCACGACCCGGGCCCGCAGCCGGGAGCCGCCGCACTCCGCGCAGTGCCAGCCCGGGGGCGCCTCCTGCCCGCACCACCCGCACCGCAACGCGCCGTCGGCGTCTGCGGCCTCCAGGGGACCGGCGCAGTGCCCGCACCGGGCGGGCTCGCGGCACCGCTCGCAGCCCAGGCGGGGCACGTAGCCCCGGCGCGGCACCTGGACCAGCACCGGCCCGTGCTTGAGTCCCTCACGGGCGGCCTGCCAGGCGTGACTGGGCAGGCGGGCGGCCCGCGCCGCCGCGTCGCGCGCCTCGTCGGTGTCGCCGACGGTCCGCACGGCCGGGGCGACGGCCCGCACCGTCTCGCGGGCGGCGGCGAGGGGCAGGGCCCAGCCCGTGTTCACCAGCTGGGCGGCCTCCACCGTGCAGCCGAAGCCGCCGAGCAGGAAGGACGCCTTCTCGTGGACCGCGCGCTGCACGAGCACCTCGCGGGAGTGCGGGTGGGGGGCGTTCTGTGCGCTGTGGCTGCCGTCCCCGTCGTCCCAGACGGCGACGAGCCCGAGGTCCCGCACGGGCGCGAACATCGCCGCCCGCGTGCCGACCACGGCCCGCACCGAGCCCCGGCTGACCGCGAGCCAGCGGCGGTAGCGCTCCTCGGGCCCGAGCTCGGCCGTCAGCAGCACGTGCCGGCCCTCCCCCAGGAGCTCCCCGAGGGCGGCGTCGACGCGCGCCGCGTCCCGCCCGTCCGGCACGACGACCAGCGCGCCGCGCCCGGCCGACAGCGCCGCCGCCGCGGCCCCCGCGAGCTCCTGCGGCCAGTGCGGGCCGGGCAGCGCGGTCCACACGGCCCGCGGGGTGTCCCCCCGGGCCACGGCGTCGAGGAAGGCGGGCCCGGCGGGATACCGCGCCCAGCTCCCGGGCTCCGGCATCCCCGGCGGCGGCAGCGGCGCGGGCGAGGGCTCCGCCTCGATGCGGGCGTGCCGGGGCGGCACGGCCAGCTGCAGCACGTCGGCGAGCGAGCCGGCGTACCGGTCGGCGACCGCCCGGCAGAGCTCGTAGAGCGCGGGGCTGAGCACCGGCTCCGGCGAGAGCACCTGGGCGATCGCGGCGAGCGGCCCCTGATAGGCGGACTCGGCGACCCGCTCGACGATGTACCCGTCGAGCAGCCCGCCACCTTCCCGCCGCCCCTCCCGGACATTGCGCGTACCGGCCCCGAAACGCACCCGGACCCGCGTACCGGGCTGGGCGTCGGCATCGAGCTCCGCGGGCACGGCGTAGTGCCAGAGCTGATCGAGGTGGACGGGACCCTTGTCGACGAGCACCCGGGCGATGGGCAGCTCCTTGGCGAGCGGAGCACCACGCCACGTGCGCGGCTTGGCCTTGGGCGCCTTGGCCTTCGCTTCGCGCACACTCTCCCGGATCAGCGCCAGCTGCTCCCCCTGCTCCGGGGTGCCACCGGATCGCCCGTTGTCGCTGCTCACAGGCACAGTCCTACCAGACGGCACTGACAACGCCGGGCGGACTGGAGATCCAGTCCGCCCGGCGTCGAGGACAGCGGTGACCGGGGCGTCGCCCCGGAGGTGCTTACAGCCCCGCAGCCTTCTTCAGGGCCTCCACGCGGTCCGTGCGCTCCCAGGTGAAGTCCGGGAGCTCGCGGCCGAAGTGGCCGTAGGCGGCGGTCTGCGCGTAGATCGGGCGCAGCAGGTCCAGGTCGCGGATGATCGCGGCCGGGCGGAGGTCGAAGACCTCGGAGATCGCCGTCTCGATCTTCTCGACGTCGATGGTGGCGGTGCCGAAGGTCTCGACGAACAGGCCCACCGGCTCGGCCTTGCCGATCGCGTACGCGACCTGCACCTCGCAGCGGGTGGCCAGACCGGCGGCGACGACGTTCTTGGCGACCCAGCGCATCGCGTACGCGGCGGAGCGGTCGACCTTGGACGGGTCCTTGCCGGAGAAGGCGCCGCCACCGTGGCGGGCCATGCCGCCGTAGGTGTCGATGATGATCTTGCGGCCGGTGAGGCCGGCGTCACCCATGGGGCCGCCGATCTCGAAGCGGCCGGTCGGGTTCACCAGGAGGCGGTAGCCCTCGGTGTCCAGCTTGATGCCGTCCTCGACGAGCTCCTTGAGGACGTGCTCGACGACGAACTCGCGGATGTCGGGCGCCAGCAGCGAGTCCAGGTCGATGTCGGACGCGTGCTGGGAGGAGACGACCACGGTGTCCAGGCGCACGGCTTTGTTGCCGTCGTACTCGATGGTGACCTGGGTCTTGCCGTCGGGGCGCAGGTAGGGGATGGTCCCGTTCTTGCGGACCTCCGACAGGCGGCGCGACAGGCGGTGCGCGAGGTTGATCGGAAGCGGCATGAGCTCGGGCGTCTCGTCGCACGCGTAGCCGAACATCAGGCCCTGGTCGCCCGCGCCCTGCTTGTCGAGCTCGTCGACCTTCTCACCTGCGGCGGCACCCTCGACGCGGCTCTCGTACGCCGTGTCGACGCCCTGCGCGATGTCCGCGGACTGCGCGCCGATGGACACCGACACGCCGCAGGAGGCGCCGTCGAAGCCCTTCTTGGAGGAGTCGTAACCGATCTCGAGGATCTTGTTGCGGACGAGCGTGGCGATGGGGGCGTAAGCCTTCGTCGTCACCTCGCCTGCGACGTGCACCAGGCCGGTGGTGATCAAGGTCTCGACGGCGACACGCGAGGTCGGGTCCTCTTTGAGGAGAGCGTCGAGAATGGTGTCGCTGATCTGGTCAGCGATCTTGTCGGGGTGACCCTCGGTCACGGATTCCGAGGTGAACAGGCGGCGGGACACATCGCTCCCTGGGGTTGCAGCGGCTGCTGGCTGATCATTGACGGACCCGGCCGAGAGCTGCGCTCGACGCGGATCCAGAGGCCAGTTTATCCGGCGATCCCGCCGTTGGGACATCCCGTCGCGGATCCGCAGTGCTGTGACCTGTGATCCCCGCCTCAGCGGGGACCCCGGCGGTATCAGGAAAGGCGCTCGGCCACCAGGTCCCAGACGGTCTCGGCGAGGGTCTCCTTCGGCCCGTACGGGACGGGGGTCTCGGAGCCGTCGGGGGCGAGGATCACGGCCTCGCTCGCTTCCGCGCCGAAGGTCTTGCGCTCCCCCACTTCATTGACGACCAGCAGGTCACAGCCCTTGCGGGCGAGCTTGGCGCGGCCGTTGGCGAGCACGTCGTCGGTCTCGGCGGCGAAGCCGACGACGATCTGTCCGGGGCGGGCGCGGCTCTCCGAGACCTCGGCGAGCACGTCGGGGTTGCGGACCAGCTCGACGGGCGCGGGCTCCTGCCCGTCCCGCTTCTTGATTTTGCCCTCGGCGTAGCGGGCGGGCCGGAAATCGGCGACCGCGGCCGCCATGACCACGGCGTCGGCGTCGGCCGCGGCCTTGAGCACGGCCTCGCGCAGCTGTATCGCGGTGCCGACCTGGACCACGTCGGCACCTGCGGGGTCCGGCAGTCCGGTGTTGGCGGCGACGAGGGTGACGCGGGCGCCCCGGGCCACGGCGGTACGGGCCAGGGCGTAGCCCTGCTTGCCGGAGGAGCGGTTGCCGAGGAAGCGGACGGGGTCCAGGGGCTCGCGGGTGCCGCCCGCGCTGATGACCACGTGGCGGCCGGCGAGGTCGGCGGCCTGGGACCGGGCGCCGCGGGCGAGCACCCGGCGGCAGACCTCGAAGATCGCCTCGGGGTCCGGGAGGCGGCCCTTGCCGGTGTCGACGCCGGTGAGGCGGCCGACGGCGGGCTCGATGACGATCGCGCCGCGGCGGCGCAGGGTCGCCACGTTCTCCTGGGTGGCCGGGTTCTCCCACATCTCGGTGTGCATGGCGGGCGCGAAGACGACGGGGCAGCGCGCGGTGAGCAGCGTGTTGGTCAGCAGGTCGTCGGCGAGGCCGTGGGCGGCCTTGGCAAGCATGTCGGCGGTGGCGGGCGCGACCACGACGAGCTGGGCCTCCTGGCCGATGCGCACGTGCGGCACCTCGTGGACGGAGTCCCACACCTGGGTGGCCGCGGGGTGGCCCGAGAGCGCGGACCAGGTGGCCTCGCCGACGAAGTGCAGGGAGGCGGCCGTCGGTACGACGCGTACGTCGTGTCCCGACTCGGTGAGGCGGCGCAGCAGCTCGCACGCCTTGTAGGCGGCGATCCCGCCGCTGACTCCCAGGACGACCTTGGGCTTGTCCATCGCTTCGCTTCTCCCCGCGCTCTCGCACACTTCCGTGGCTTCTACCTACCCCATGACACACCAAGGGCCCGGCAGCTGCTCTGCCGGGCCCTGGATGACGTCGATGGTGCCGCTCTACTGGGCCGGGGCCTCGATGGCCTCGGAGGTCAGCAGACCGGCGTTGATCTCGCGGAGCGCGATGGAGAGCGGCTTCTCGTGGACGTGGGTGTCCACCAGCGGGCCGACGTACTCCAGCAGACCCTCGCCGAGCTGCGAGTAGTACGCGTTGATCTGGCGGGCGCGCTTGGCGGCGTAGATCACCAGGCTGTACTTCGAGTCGGTTGCCTCGAGCAGCTCATCAATCGGCGGGTTGATGATGCCCTCGGGCGCGGTGATGGAAGAGGACACTGTCTGCCTTCCGATGGGGGTGGAGATCAAGAACTCTGGGGTCTGGGGATACCCCCAGTTCAACGGAGCAAGGCTAGCAGCTCGCGCGCCACGTCCTCGACGGAGGTGTTGACGAGCGTCACATCGAACTCCGCCTCGGCGGCCAGCTCGACCTTGGCCGCGGCGAGGCGGCGCTCGATGACCTCGGGCGACTCCGTGCCCCGGCCGGTGAGCCGGCGGACCAGCTCGTCCCAGCTCGGCGGCGCGAGGAAGACCAGCCGGGCGTCCGCCATGCTCTCGCGGACCTGCCGCGCGCCCTGGAGGTCGATCTCCAGCAGCACGGGCTGCCCCGCGGCCAGCCGGTCCTGGACCGGCTGACGCGGGGTGCCGTAGCGGTTGCCCGCGAACTCGGCCCACTCCAGCAGCTCCCCGTTGGCGACGAGCTTGTCGAACTGCTCGTCGTCGACGAAGAAATACTGGACGCCGTCCTGCTCGCCGGGGCGCGGCTTGCGGGTGGTGGCGGAGACCGAGAGCCACACCTCGGGGTGTGCCTTGCGCATGTGGGCGACGACCGTGCTCTTGCCGACCCCGGAGGGGCCGGAGAGCACGGTCAGCCGCGGTTGTCTGGCCGGGGATACGGGGGACGTGCCCCGGGAGACTGCAGTACTCATGCAGTGATTATCCCGGTTCCCGGGAGTGCCTGGGAACGTCAGGCGGCCTTGCCGCCGAACTCACGCTCCAGTGATGCGATCTGGTTGGAGCCGAGACCGCGCACCCGGCGGCTCTCGGAGATGCCGAGCCGCTCCATGATCTGCTTGGCACGGACCTTGCCCACACCGGGAAGGCTTTCCAGGAGTGCGCTCACCTTCATCTTGCCGATGACCTCGTTCTTCTGGCCCTGCTCGATCACATCGTGCAGCGAGGCGCCGGAGTGCTTGAGCCGATTCTTGACCTCGGCGCGCTCCCGGCGAGCCGCGGCGGCCTTTTCGAGCGCGGCTGCGCGCTGTTCAGGGGTAAGGGGCGGAAGAGCCACGCCTACGTCACCTCGGATATCGAACTGTCGGATAACGGACCGGTGTGGAACCTAGTCGGACCACACCTGCGGAGCAACGCGCAACGCGCTTGCACGTTCGCTCTCGTCGGAGACTAGCGGCCGATCCCGCTCCAGTCAGCGAGAACAGACGAAAAGTCCTGGTCAGACTCGCTCGACCAGGACTTTTCCGGACATACTGCCCGACAATTCTTGGCCGGGATCGGTGCTAACCCGCCGCCGGGCCGCCCGATTCCACCGCGGTCCGCACCTCGTCGGCGAACCGCTGGGCGCTCTCGCGCAGCGCGGCGGCGTCCGGACCGTGGCGCAGCACACCCCGGCTGACGTTCGGGACGACGTCGCGGACGGCCGCGCCGAAGACCTTCGGCAGGTCGGCGGCGGTCGCGCCCTGCGCGCCGATGCCGGGGGCGAGCAGCGGGCCGCCGATCGCCAGGTCGGCCCCCGCGGCGGCGAGCGAGCCGCTCAGCGTCGCGCCGACGACCGCGCCGTACGAGCCCATGGGCGCGGCGCCCGCGTTCTCGGCCCGCAGGTGGTCCAGCATGGTCGCCGCGACGCTCGCGCCCCCGGCCCGCACCGCGTGCTGCACCTCCGCGCCCTCGGGGTTCGAGGTGAGCGCGAGGACGAAGACGCCGGTGCCGCTCTCGCGCGCCAGGTCCAGCGCCGGGCGCAGCGAGCCGTAGCCGAGGTAGGGGCTCACCGTGACGGCGTCCGAGAAGAGCGGCGAGGCGGGGTCGAGGTAAGTCGCGGCGTACGCGGCCATGGTGGAGCCGATGTCGCCCCGCTTGGCGTCCATGAGGACCAGCGCGCCGGCCTCCCGGGCCTCGGCGACGGCCCGCTCCAGGACGGCGATGCCGCGCGAGCCGAAGCGCTCGAAGAAGGCCGACTGCGGCTTGAGCACGGCCACGCGGTCGGCCAGCGCGTCCACGACCGTGCGCGTGAAGCGCTCCAGCCCGGCGATGTCGTCGGTCAGGCCCCAGTCCGCGAGGAGCGAGGCGTGCGGGTCGATGCCGACGCAGAGCGGGCCGCGCTCGTCCATGGCCCTGCGCAGCCGGGTGCCGAAGGGTTCGAGGGTCATGCGGCTGCCTTCTTCCGGGTCTCGGCGCCGACGGCCTCGGCGAGGGTGGCGTACGGGCCGGCGGCGAGTCGTTCGGCCAGGCCCCGGTGGATGTCCCGGCACCAGAACGGGCCCTCGTAGATGAAGGCGCTGTAGCCCTGGACCAGGGTCGCGCCCGCCAGGATGCGCTCCCAGGCGTCGTCGGCGGTCTCGATGCCCCCGACCCCCACCAGCGTGATCCGGTCGCCCACACGGGCGTACAGGCGGCTCAGGACCTCCAGCGAGCGGGCCTTGAGGGGGGCGCCGGACAGGCCGCCCGCGCCGATGGCCTCGACGGTGCGCTTCGGGGTCGTAAGGCCCAGGCCGTCGCGGGCGATGGTGGTGTTGGTGGCGATGATGCCGTCCAGGCCCAGCTCGACGGCGAGGTCGGCGACGGCGTCGACGTCCTCGTCGGCGAGATCGGGGGCGATCTTCACCAGCAGCGGCACCCGGCGGGCGGTGACGGTGCGGTCGGCGGCCTCACGGACGGCGGCCAGCAGCGGGCGCAGGTGGTCGACCGCCTGGAGGTTGCGCAGGCCGGGCGTGTTCGGCGAGGAGACGTTGACCACGAGGTAGTCGGCGTGGGCGGCGAGGCGCTCGGTGGAGGTGACGTAGTCGGCGACGGCCTCCTCCTCGGGGACGACCTTGGTCTTGCCGATGTTCACGCCCACTGTCGTGCGGAAGACAGGGTTCCGGGCCGCGAGGCGCTCGGCGACGGCCGCGGAGCCGTCGTTGTTGAAGCCCATGCGGTTGATCAGCGCGCGGTCCGCGACGAGGCGGAAGAGGCGCTTCTTGGGGTTGCCGGGCTGCGGCTGGGCGGTGACGGTGCCGATCTCGACGTGGTCGAAGCCGAGCATCGCCATGCCGTCGATCGCGGCGGCGTTCTTGTCGAAGCCCGCGGCGAGCCCGAAGGGGCCGTGCATCCGCAGGCCCAGGGCCTCGGTGCGCAGCGCCTTGTGACGGGGGGCGAGGACGGCCGCGACGAAGGTCCGCAGGACCGGCACGCGGGCGGCGGCGCGGATCCAGGCGAAGGCCAGGTGGTGGGCCTTCTCCGGGTCCATGCGCTTGAAGAGCAGGTCGAAGAGGAGACGGTACATTTCAAGCCTTCTTGGGCGAGGAGGGGCGAAGGGCTCGCGAAGAGGGGGACACCTTGCGGTGTCCCCCTTCCGTCGCTACGCCTCGCGGGCGGCGGTCAGCGCCGTGGCGTGTTCCTGGAGGGAACGCACGCCGACGTCGCCGCGGGTGAGCGCCTCGATGCCCTGGACGGCGGCCGCGAGGGCCTGGACCGTGGTCAGGCAGGGCACGGCGCGGGCGACCGCGGCCGTACGGATCTCGTAGCCGTCGAGCCGGCCGCCGGTGCCGTACGGGGTGTTGACGATCAGGTCGACCTGGCCGTCGTGGATGAGCTGGACGATGGTCTTCTCGCCGTTCGGGCCCTCGCCCTCGCTCTGCTTGCGCACCACGGTGGCGTTGATGCCGTTGCGCTTGAGGACCTCGGCCGTGCCGGAGGTGGCGAGCAGCTCGAAGCCGTGGGCGACCAGCTCGCGCGCCGGGAAGATCATCGAGCGCTTGTCGCGGTTGGCGACGGAGACGAACGCGCGGCCCTTGGTGGGCAGCGCGCCGTACGCGCCGGCCTGCGACTTGGCGTACGCCGTGCCGAAGACCGAGTCGATGCCCATGACCTCGCCGGTGGAGCGCATCTCGGGGCCGAGGACGGTGTCCACGCCGCGGCCGGAGGCGTCGCGGAAGCGGCTCCACGGCATCACGGCCTCCTTGACGGAGATCGGCGCGTCCAGCGGCAGGGTGCCGCCGTCGCCCTCCCTGGGCAGCATGCCCTCGGCGCGCAGCTGGGCGACGGTCGCGCCCAGCGAGATGCGGGCGGCGGCCTTGGCCAGCGGCACGGCGGTCGCCTTCGAGGTGAAGGGGACCGTGCGGGAGGCGCGCGGGTTGGCCTCCAAGACGTAGAGGATGTCCCCGGCCATGGCGAACTGGATGTTGATCAGGCCGCGGACGCCGACGCCCTTGGCGATGGCCTCGGTGGAGGCCCGCAGCCGCTTGATGTCGAAGCCGCCGAGGGTGATCGGGGGCAGCGCGCAGGCGGAGTCGCCGGAGTGGATGCCGGCCTCCTCGATGTGCTCCATGACGCCGCCGAGGTAGAGCTCGTGGCCGTCGTAGAGCGCGTCGACGTCGATCTCGATGGCGTCGTCGAGGAAGCGGTCGATGAGCACCGGGTGCTCGGAGATCAGGCCGGCGTGCCGGGTGAGGTACTCCCCCAGCGACGGCTCGTCGTAGACGATCTCCATGCCGCGGCCGCCGAGCACGTAGGACGGCCGGACCATGACGGGGTAGCCGATCTCGGCGGCGATGCCCTTGGCCTCGTCGAAGGAGAAGGCGGTGCCGTACTTCGGCGCGGGCAGCCCGGCCTCGGTCAGCACGCGGCCGAAGGCGCCGCGCTCCTCGGCGAGGTCGATGGCCTCGGGCGAGGTGCCGACGATCGGCACGCCGTTGTCCTTGAGCGCCTGGGCGAGGCCGAGCGGGGTCTGGCCGCCGAGCTGGACGACGACGCCCGCGACGGGACCGGCGAGGGTCTCGGCGTGGACGATCTCCAGGACGTCCTCCAGGGTGAGCGGCTCGAAGTAGAGCCGGTCGGAGGTGTCGTAGTCGGTGGAGACGGTCTCGGGGTTGCAGTTGACCATCACGGTCTCGTAGCCGGCGTCGCTGAGCGCGAAGGAGGCGTGGACGCAGGAGTAGTCGAACTCGATGCCCTGGCCGATGCGGTTGGGGCCGGAGCCGAGGATGATCACGGCGGGCTTCTCGCGCGGCGCGACCTCGCTCTCCTCGTCGTAGGAGGAGTAGAAGTACGGCGTCTTCGCGGCGAACTCGGCGGCGCAGGTGTCGACCGTCTTGTAGACCGGGCGGATCCCGAGGGCGTGCCGGACCTCGCGGACGACGTCCTCGCGCAGGCCGCGGATCTCGGCGATCTGGGCGTCGGAGAAGCCGTGCCGCTTCGCCTCGGCGAGCAGTTCGGGCTCCAGCTCGCCGACGGCGGCGAGCTCGTCGGCGATCTCCTTGATCAGGAAGAGCTGGTCGACGAACCACGGGTCGATCCTCGTGGCGTCGAAGACCTCCTCCGGGGTGGCCCCGGCGCGGATCGCGGCCATGACGGTGTTGATCCGGCCGTCGGTGGGGACGACCGCCTTCGCCAGCAGCTCCGCCTTGTCGCCGGGCGCGGAGACGAAGTCGAACTGCGCGCCCTTCTTCTCCAGGGAGCGCAGGGCCTTCTGGAGCGCCTCGGTGAAGTTGCGGCCGATGGCCATGGCCTCGCCCACCGACTTCATGGTGGTGGTGAGGGTGGCGTCGGCGGCCGGGAACTTCTCGAAGGCGAAGCGCGGGGCCTTGACCACGACGTAGTCGAGCGTGGGCTCGAAGGACGCCGGGGTCTTCTCCGTGATGTCGTTCGGGATCTCGTCCAGGGTGTAACCCACGGCGAGCCGGGCAGCGATCTTCGCGATCGGGAAGCCGGTGGCCTTGGAGGCGAGCGCCGAGGAGCGGGAGACGCGGGGGTTCATCTCGATGACGATGATCCGGCCGTCGTCGGGGTCGACCGCGAACTGGATGTTGCAGCCGCCGGTGTCGACGCCGACCTCGCGGATGATCGCGATGCCGATGTCGCGCAGCCGCTGGTACTCGCGGTCGGTGAGCGTCATCGCCGGGGCGACGGTGATCGAGTCACCGGTGTGCACGCCCATGGGGTCGAAGTTCTCGATGGAGCAGACGACCACGACGTTGTCGTTCCTGTCGCGCATCAGCTCCAGCTCGTACTCCTTCCAGCCGAGGATGGACTCCTCCAGGAGCACCTCGGTGGTCGGGGAGAGCGTGAGGCCCTGGCCGGCGATGCGGCGCAGCTCGTCCTCGTCGTGGGCGAAGCCGGAGCCGGCGCCGCCCATGGTGAAGGAGGGGCGGACGACGACGGGGTAGCCGCCGAGCGTGTCGACGCCCGCGAGGACCTCGTCCATGGTGTGGCAGATGACCGAGCGGGCGGACTCGCCGTGGCCGATCTTGGCGCGGACGGCCTCGACGACGCCCTTGAAGAGGTCGCGGTCCTCGCCCTTGTGGATCGCCTCGACGTTGGCGCCGATGAGCTCGACGTCGTACTTCGCGAGCACGCCGTTCTCGTGCATGGAGATCGCGGTGTTGAGCGCGGTCTGGCCGCCGAGGGTGGGCAGGAGGGCGTCGGGGCGCTCCTTGGCGATGATCTTCTCGACGAACTCGGGAGTGATCGGCTCGACGTAGGTGGCGTCGGCGATCTCCGGGTCGGTCATGATCGTGGCCGGGTTGGAGTTGACCAGGATGACCCGCAGGCCCTCGGACTTCAGGACCCGGCAGGCCTGGGTGCCGGAGTAGTCGAACTCGGCGGCCTGGCCGATGACGATCGGGCCGGAGCCGATGACCAGGACGGACTGGATATCGGTGCGCTTAGGCACGCTGGCCCTCCATGAGCTGGACGCTGTGCTTGTTTTGTTTGTCTCGCATGAGCTCGACAAAACGGTCGAACAGGTACGCGGCGTCGTGCGGGCCTGCTGCTGCCTCGGGGTGGTACTGGACGCTGAACGCCGGCTGGTCGAGCAGCTGGAGGCCCTCCACCACGTCGTCGTTCAGACAGACGTGGGAGACCTCCACCCGGCCGTACGGCGTGTCGGTCGCCTTGTCGAGCGGGGCGTCGACGGCGAAGCCGTGGTTGTGCGCGGTGACCTCGACCTTGCCGGTCGTGCGGTCCTGCACGGGCTGGTTGATGCCGCGGTGCCCGTACTTCAGCTTGTAGGTGCCGAAGCCGAGCGCGCGGCCGAGGATCTGGTTGCCGAAGCAGATGCCGAAGAGCGGCGTCCTGCGGGAGAGGACCTCGCGCATCACGGCGACGGGCCCGTCGGCGGTCGCCGGGTCGCCGGGGCCGTTGGAGAAGAAGACACCGTCGGGGTCGACGGCGTAGACGTCCTCGGCGGTGGCGGTGGCGGGCAGGACGTGCACCTCGATGCCGCGCTCGGCCATCCGGTGCGGGGTCATGCCCTTGATGCCGAGGTCGACCGCGGCGACGGTGAAGCGCTTCTCGCCGATCGCGGGGACGACGTACGCCTCCTTGGTGGCGACCTCGGCGGAGAGGTCGGCGCCCTGCATCTCGGGGGCCTGGCGCACCTCGGCGAGCATCGTGCCCGCGTCGGGCAGGGCGTTGCCGGAGAAGATACCGACGCGCATGGCGCCGCTCTCGCGCAGGTGGCGGGTGAGGGCGCGGGTGTCGATGCCGCTGATGCCGACGACGCCCTGGCGGGCCAGCTCCTCGTCGAGGGAGCGGCGGGAGCGCCAGTTGGAGGGGATCCGGGCGGGGTCGCGGACGACGTAGCCGGCGACCCAGATCCGCTGCGACTCGGGGTCCTCGTCGTTGACGCCGGTGTTGCCGACGTGCGGGGCGGTCATGACGACCACCTGGCGGTGGTACGACGGGTCGGTCAGGGTCTCCTGGTAACCGGTCATGCCGGTGGAGAACACCGCCTCGCCGAAGGTCGCCCCCACGGCCCCGTAGGCGCGGCCGCGGAAGGTCCGGCCGTCCTCCAGGACGAGTACGGCGGGGACCTTGGCGGTCCCCCTGGTGGAGGTCGTCATCGTGCGCCTTCCATGTCGTGGTTCGGGTGGTGCAGCCGGGTGAGTGCCTCGACCCAGGCGGGGTGCTCGGCGGCCCGGTCGGAGCGGAAGCCGGAGTCGATCTCCCGGTCGCCGTGCTCCCAGGTGATCACCAGCAGGCCGCCCTCGGTGAGGACCTTGCCGGCGATGCCCTTGTCGAGCCGGGCGCCGCGCACCCGGTCCGCGGGGATGAAGAAGTCCTGGGCGCCGGGCCGTACGACGCCGACCCCCTGGTCCGTCAGGGTGAGCTCGGCGCGGCTGCGGGTGCCGAGGCCGCGCGCGACGATCCGGTCGAGCCACTGCCCGGCGGTGGTGGAGCCGTGGTAGCGGCCCGCCATCGTCAGCCGCGGCTCGGCGGCGGTGGCCGGGGCCGCCGGCAGCTCGGGCAGGTCGCCCTGGAGCGTGCCGCGCCACTTCCAGCCCTCGCGCATCAGCCAGTAGAGCAGCGCGATGAAGAGCAGCAGCCCGACGACCCAGCCGATCCGTGCGGCCCAGTCGGTGACGGCCTGGGACTTCTCCTCGACCGCCAGATTGATCAGTGCAGATGTCACGCGAGATTCCCGTCCACGACCGTCGCCCGTCCCCGCAGGAAGGTGTGGGTGACGCGTCCCGGCAGCTCACGGCCCTCGTAGGGGGTGTTGCGGCTGCGGGAGGCGAAGCCCGCGGGGTCCACAGGTCCACGGTATGCGGAATCGACCAGGGTGAGGTTGGCGGGCTCACCCGCCGCGACCGGACGGCCGTGACCGACGAGGCGGCCGATCTCCGCCGGGCGGGCGGACATCCGCTCGGCGACGCCCGCCCAGTCCAGGAGGCCGGTGTCGACCATGGTGTGCTGGACGACCGACAGGGCGGTCTCCAGGCCGACCATGCCCATGGCCGCCGCGCCCCACTCGCAGTCCTTGTCCTCGTGCGGGTGCGGGGCGTGGTCGGTGGCGACGATGTCGATCGTGCCGTCGGCCAGCGCCTCGCGCAGCGCCAGCACGTCGCGCTCGGTACGCAGCGGCGGGTTCACCTTGTAGACGGGGTTGTAGCTCCGTACGAGCTCGTCGGTGAGGAGCAGGTGGTGCGGGGTGACCTCGGCGGTGACGTCGATGCCGCGGGACTTGGCCCAGCGGACGATCTCCACCGAACCCGCCGTGGAGAGGTGGCAGATGTGCACCCGGGAGCCGACGTGCTCGGCGAGGAGGACGTCACGGGCGATGATCGACTCCTCGGCGACGGCGGGCCAGCCGCCGAGGCCGAGCTCGGCGGAGACGACGCCCTCGTTCATCTGGGCGCCCTCGGTCAGCCGCGGCTCCTGGGCGTGCTGGGCGACGACGCCGCCGAACGCCTTCACGTACTCCAGCGCGCGGCGCATGATCACGGCGTCGTCGACGCACTTGCCGTCGTCGGAGAAGACGCGGACGCCGGCGGCGGAGTCGTGCATCGCGCCCAGCTCGGCGAGCTGCTTGCCCTCCAGGCCGACCGTGACGGCGCCGATGGGCTGCACGTCGCAGTAGCCGGACTCCTTGCCCAGGCGCCACACCTGCTCGACGACGCCGGCGGTGTCGGCGACGGGGAAGGTGTTCGCCATGGCGAAGACGGCGGTGTAGCCGCCGCTGGCGGCGGCCCGGGTGCCGGTCAGGACGGTCTCGGAGTCCTCACGGCCCGGCTCGCGCAGGTGGGTGTGGAGGTCGACCAGGCCGGGCAGCAGGATCTTGCCGTCGGCCTCGATGACCGTGGCGTCGCCCGCGTCGATTCCGGTGCCCACCGCGGCGATGGTCCCGCCGTCGATGAGGACGTCCTGGGGCTCGCCGCCGAGGATCTTCGCACCGCGGATCAGGGTCTTGCTCATGGTTAGTTGTTCTCCTCGGTGCGAGTGGAAGTAACGGCCGGCTCGGAGCCGCCGAGCAGGAGGTAGAGGACGGCCATGCGGGTGCTCACGCCGTTGGCGACCTGTTCGACGGCGGTGCAGCGGTCGGAGTCGGCGACCTCCGCGGTGATCTCCATACCCCGGTTCATCGGGCCGGGGTGCATCACGATGGCGTGTTCCGGCATCCGGGCCATCCGGTCGCCGTTCAGGCCGTAGCGGCGGGAGTATTCACGCTCGGTGGGGAAGAAGGCGGCGTTCATGCGCTCGCGCTGGACGCGCAGCATCATGACGGCGTCGGACTTCGGCAGCACCGCGTCCAGGTCGTAGGAGACCTCGCAGGGCCACTGCTCGACACCGATCGGCACCAGGGTGGGCGGCGCGACCAGGGTGACGTGGGCGCCGAGGGTGTGCAGCAGGTGGACGTTGGAGCGGGCCACCCGGCTGTGCAGGACGTCGCCGACGATCGTGATCCGGCGGCCGCCGAGGTCCCGGCCGAGACCGGCGTCGCGCCCGACCAGGCGGCGGCGCATGGTGAAGGCGTCCAGGAGCGCCTGCGTGGGGTGCTCGTGGGTGCCGTCACCGGCGTTGACGACGGCGCCGTCGATCCAGCCGGAGTTCGCCAGCCGGTAGGGGGCGCCGGAGGCGTGGTGGCGGATGACGACGGCGTCGGCGCCCATGGCCTCCAGCGTCAGGGCCGTGTCCTTGAGGGACTCGCCCTTGGAGACCGAGGAGCCCTTGGCGGAGAAGTTGATGACGTCGGCGGAGAGCCGCTTGGCGGCGGCCTCGAAGGAGATGCGGGTCCGGGTCGAGTCCTCGAAGAAGAGGTTGACGACGGTACGGCCGCGCAGGGTCGGCAGCTTTTTGATCGGCCGGTCGGCGACCCGCGCCATCTCCTCGGCGGTGTCGAGGATGAGGACGGCGTCGTCGCGCGTGAGGTCGGTGGCCGAGATGAGGTGGCGCTTCATCCGGATGCTCCGTGGTCGAGGAGGTGGGGTGGGGATGGCGAACGGCGGGGCCGCGTCCGGGCATGCGGCGGCGCGGAACCGGCGGTCGCCGGGGCCGGAGGCGACCGCTACTGCTGGGCCGGGGCGGTCTCGCGCACGCCGAGGAGCACGCTGTCGCGGCCGTCCTCCTCGGTGAGCTGCACCTTGACCGTCTCCCGCAGCGACGTGGGGAGGTTCTTGCCGACGTAGTCGGCGCGGATGGGCAGCTCGCGGTGCCCGCGGTCGACGAGGACCGCGAGCTGGACGGCGCGGGGGCGGCCGATGTCGTTCAGCGCGTCGAGGGCGGCGCGGATCGTCCGGCCGGAGAAGAGCACGTCGTCGACGAGGATCACCAGGCGGCCGTCGATGCCGGGGCCGGGGATGTCGGTGCGGGCGAGCGCACGGGCAGGGCGCAGCCGCAGGTCGTCGCGGTACATGGTGATGTCGAGGGAGCCGACCGAGGTCTTGCCTCCGGTGATCTCCTCGAGCTTGGCGGCCAGCCGGCGGGCGAGGAAGACCCCGCGGGTCGGGATGCCGAGGAGCACCACGTCGTCGGCGCCCTTGGCGCGCTCGACGATCTCGTGGGCGATGCGGGTCAGGACCCGGGCGATGTCCGGTGCTTCGAGCACGGGACGAGCGGCGGAACCGGCCTGGTTCACGTCACGGTTTGCGTCCATACGAAACGGACCCCCTTCTCCGCCTCACGGGACGGACATTAAAGGACGTCGGATTTACCGACTTCACCGTACCAGGGTCCCGGACCAGGACCGGCCACCGCCCCGCACGGGGGATGCTGTGGACCATTCGGCTTGACGAAGTCAGATTACGCTGCGTAACCTCACAGTGAGTTACCAGCCACGCGGCAGAGCCGCAGATTGATACCGCGTCCGGGGAGCTTTATGTCCAGCGAATACGCCAAACAGCTCGGGGCCAAACTCCGCGCCATCCGCACCCAGCAGGGCCTCTCCCTCCATGGCGTCGAGGAGAAGTCCCAGGGCCGCTGGAAGGCCGTGGTAGTGGGCTCGTACGAGCGCGGCGACCGTGCCGTGACCGTGCAGCGCCTGGCCGAGCTGGCCGACTTCTACGGCGTTCCGGTGCAGGAACTGCTGCCGGGCACCACGCCGGGCGGGGCCGCCGAGCCGCCGCCGAAGCTGGTTCTGGACCTTGAGCGCCTGGCCCACGTGCCGGCCGAGAAGGCGGGTCCGCTCCAGCGCTATGCCGCGACCATCCAGAGCCAGCGCGGCGATTACAACGGCAAGGTCCTGTCGATCCGCCAGGACGACCTGCGCACCCTCGCCGTGATCTACGACCAGTCGCCCTCGGTGCTCACCGAGCAGCTGATCAGCTGGGGTGTGCTCGACGCCGACGCGCGCCGCGCCGTCCAGCACGAGGACGCCTGAGCCTGAAGGCTCCGGCCGAATCCCCGCCCTGACGGGCCAAAGCCGTGGGGCGGGGAGAAACCTTGAAGGTTTCTCCCCGCCCCACGGCTTTTTCGCGTCTGTCAGCTCTCGTCGCGACGAAGGCTCGGCTTGAGGTCCTTGAACCGGCCGAGCAGACCGTTCACGAAGGACGGCGAGTCGTCGGTGGAGAACTCCTTGGCGAGCTGCACCGCCTCGTCGATCGCCACCGCGTCCGGGGTCTCGTCCTCCCAGATCAGCTCGTAGGCACCGAGCCGCACGATGTTCCGGTCCGCGACCGGCATCCGGTCCAGGTCCCAGTCGACCGCGTAGGTGGCGATGAGCTCGTCGATGCGGGACACGTGCTCCGCGTACCCCTCGACCAGCTGCATCGTGTATTCGTTGACCGGCGGCTGCCGGTCGTCGGAGCGCGAATGCCGGACCCAGTCGGCGAGGACGTTCTGCACGGTGGTGCCGCGCTGATCGGCCTCGAAGAGGATCTGGAAGGCGCGCTTGCGGGCCTTGCTGCGGGCGGCCACGGTTAGCTGTTCACCCGACCGAGGTAATCACCGGTGCGCGTGTCGACCTTGATCTTCTCACCCGTGGTGATGAAGAGCGGGACCTGGATCTCGTAGCCGGTCTCCAGCTTGGCGGGCTTGGAGCCACCGGTGGAGCGGTCGCCCTGGACACCCGGGTCGGTGTGCTCGATGGTCAGCTCGACGGCGGCCGGCAGCTCGACGTAGAGCACCTCCTCGCCGTGCTTCGCGACGACGGCCTCGAAGCCCTCGATCAGGAAGTTGGCGGCGTCACCGACGGCCTTGCGGTCGACGTGCAGCTGGTCGTACGTGTCCATGTCCATGAACACGAAGTACTCGCCGTCCATGTACGAGAACTGCATACCGCGCTTGTCGACGGTGGCCGTCTCGACCTTCACGCCGGCGTTGAAGGTCTTGTCGACCACCTTGCCGGAGAGCACGTTCTTCAGCTTCGTGCGGACGAAGGCGGGGCCCTTGCCGGGCTTGACGTGCTGGAACTCGACGACGGACCAGAGCTGGCCTCCGTCGAGCTTGAGCACCATGCCGTTCTTGAGGTCGTTCGTGGAAGCCACGGTTGCGGAATCTCCTGGACTGAAGCTGGGACCCCGAAGGCACGCGCTAGAGCGCGAGCAGCTCCTTGGTCGTAATGGTGAGTAGCTCGGGTCCGCCGTCCGCCTCAGGGCGGACGACGAGCGTGTCATCGATCCGGACGCCGCCCCGCCCCGGGAGGTGAACCCCCGGATCTACGGTGACCGGCACGCAAGCGTCCAGTTTACCCATTGCCGAGGGTGTCAGCCGAGGGTCCTCGTCGTTTTCGAGTCCCACGCCGTGTCCGATGCGCGGTCCGAGCCGCTCACCATGGCCCGCGGCCTCCAGCACGACCCGTGCCGCGCGGTCCACATCGCGGTACGGAGTACCCGGCGCGAGCGTCTCCCGGCCCGCCCGCTGAGCGGCGAACACCTGGTCGTAGAGCTCGATCTGCCAGTCCGCGGGGCTGGTGCCGATGACGAAGGTCCGGGCCACCTCGCTGCGGTAGCCGCGGTAGTCGGCGCCCAGGCACACACAGAGGAAATCGCCCTCCTCCACCCGCCGGTCGGTGGGCACGTGCCCGGCCAGCCCCGAATTCGGGCCCGTGCCGACCGAGGTGGTGAAGGCCGGGCCCGACGCGCCGTGGTCGACCAGGCGGCGCTCCAGCTCCAGCGCCAGATGCCGCTCCGTGCGGCCGACGAGGATCGACTCCAGGAGCTCGCCCAGCGCCTGGTCGGCGATCTCCGCGGCGATCCGCAGCGCGGAGATCTCCTCGTTGTCCTTGACCACCCGCTGCTGCTCCACGGCCGTGCCGAGGTCGTCAAGGCGCAGCCGGGGCGCGACCGAGCGCAGGGCGCGGTGGCGGGCGACGGTCAGGTGGTGCTCCTCGACGGCCAGCGAGCGGGCACCGGCCGCGGCGGCCCGCTCGGCCCCGGCGACGGCCGGGTCGCCGTCCGGCGCGGGCAGCAGCTCGATCCGCAGGCCCTCGGCGGGGCGGTCGGCCGGGCCTCTCACGGGGAGGTCGCCCGGACACAGCAGGGCGTCCTCGGCGGGCCCGACGAGCAGGGCGGCGCCCGCCGGCACCCCGCCCGCCAGATACCGGACGTTGGCACCGCCGGACACCAGGGCGGCCTCGCTGCCGGCCGCCTCGCAGCGCTCACGCAGCCGCGCGCGGCGCGCCGCGTACACCTCGGACATGCTTCCGAGCGTACGGCGGAGTGCCGTGGCGGGCCGTTCCAGCGCGTCCGACCGGGCGCCTACGGATAGCCGGGCGGCGCGGCCAGGGCGCGGGCGACCACGTCGTCCAGCAGCCGGGCCGTGGTGGCGACGTCCTGCTGGGAGTTGTCGATGATCGGCAGGCCGGAGCCGTACCAGCCGGCCATGCGGCCGTGGATCCGGGCGACCTCCTCGTCGCCGAGGCGGCGGTTGCCGGTGCGCTCGGCGTTGCGCTCCAGGACGATCTCCAGGCCGGGCAGCAGGACCACGGGCAGCAGCCCCGGCCCCACGTGCCGCTTCCAGCCGCCGAGGCCGACGACGGGCCGGTCGGGGAAGACGGCGTCGTCCAGGACGCAGGAGATGCCGTTGGCGAGGAAGTTGCGGGCGGCGAAGCCGCAGGTGCGGCGGGCGAGGCGGTACTGCGCCTCGGAGTGGTCGTTCCAGCCGGACTGCGGGTCGGCGAAGCCGGAGCGCACCCACTCGCGCACGTCGTCGAGGCTGATGTGCGCCGTGGGCACGGCACGGGTGTCCGCCCAGTGCCGCGCCACGGTGGTCTTGCCCGCGCCGGCCGGGCCGATGAGCAGCAGGGCCACGGCGGCGTGCGTCGCGGGCGCGGCTTCGGCGACGGGTGCGGTGAAGGCCGCGGGCACGCTGAAGGCCGCGGTGGCGTCCGGCCCGGGCGGGGGTGGTACGGAAGGCATCGGGGGGTGGGGCGGTGGCACCGGCGGTCCCCCTGGGTGCTGCATGCGGTTGGCACTCCGTCTCGTGCGGCGACTTGCGCGCAGAGGCTATCCCCCGCCCGGCCCGGGCCCCGTGCGGGGGTACGGCCCGCCGGTCCGGCAGGAGCTGGTCGTGCCGTTCCGAGTCCCTCGCGGGGACCGGGGCGTAAGGCCCCGGTCCCCGGTGAAGACGCGTGGGTCAGCCCCGCAGTTCCTCCGCCAGGGCGCGGAGCGCCAGCCGGTAGGACCCGATGCCGAAGCCGGCGACCGTGCCGCTGGCCACCGCGGCGATCACGGACGTGTGGCGGAACTCCTCCCGTGCGTACGGGTTGGAGATGTGCACCTCGACCAGCGGCGCGGTGCGCTGGGCCGCGGCGTCCCGCATGGCGTACGAGTAGTGCGTGAAGGCGCCGGGGTTGATGACGACCGGGATCCGCCCGTCGGCCGCCTCGTGCAGCCAGCGGACCAGCTCGCCCTCGTCGTTGGTCTCACGCACCTCGACGTCGAAGCCGAGCTCCGCGCCGAGCTCCGCGCAGGCTTCGACCAGTCCCTTGTAGGAGGTCGAGCCATAGACGTCGGGCTCGCGCGAGCCGAGCCGGCCGAGGTTGGGCCCGTTGAGCACGAGCACCCGGGCGCGCTCGACGGCGCTCACGCGGCGATCTCCGCGTGGGCGGCGAGGAGCATCGCCGGGTCCGGGGACTCCAGGACGGTGGGCTTGGCGAGGCCGTCGAGGACGATGAAGCGCAGCCGGTCGCCGCGGGACTTCTTGTCGACCTTCATGGTCTCCACGAGCTTGGGCCACTGGTCGCCGCGGTAGGTCACGGGCAGGCCCACGGACTCCAGGATGGCGCGGTGCCGGTCGGCGGTCGCGTCGTCCAGGCGGCCGGCGATGCGGCCGAGTTCGGCGGCGAAGACCATGCCGACGGAGACCGCGGCGCCGTGCCGCCAGTTGTAGCGCTCGTTCTTCTCGATCGCGTGGGCCAGGGTGTGCCCATAGTTGAGGATCTCGCGCAGGCCCGACTCCTTGAGGTCGGCGGAGACGACCTCCGCCTTGACCCGGATCGCGCGCTCGATCAGCTCCGCCGTGTGCGGGCCCTCCGGGGTGCGGGCGGCCGCCGGGTCGGCCTCGACGAGGTCGAGGATGACCGGGTCGGCGATGAACCCCGCCTTGATGACCTCGGCGAGTCCGCTGACGTAGTCGTGGACCGGCAGCGACCGGAGCGCGGCGAGGTCGCACAGGACCCCGGCCGGGGGGTGGAAGGCGCCGACGAGGTTCTTGCCCTCGGCGGTGTTGATGCCGGTCTTGCCGCCGACGGCGGCGTCGACCATGCCCAGCACGGTGGTGGGCACGGCGATCCAGCGCACGCCGCGCAGCCAGGTCGCGGCGACGAAGCCGGCCACGTCGGTGGTGGCGCCCCCGCCGACGCCGACGATGACGTCGGTGCGGGTGAAGCCGGTCTGGCCGAGGGCCTTCCAGCAGTAGGCCGCCACCTCGACGGTCTTGGACTCCTCGGCGTTGGGGAGCTGGATGGCGATCGCTTCGTAGCCCTGCGCGGCCAGGTCCTGGCGGAGCACCTCGCCGGTCTCGGCCAGCGCCTCCGGGTGGAGCACGGCGACCCGCTTGGCCTCGGTGCCGATCAGGCCGGGCAGCTCGCCCAGCAACTGGTGGCCGACCAGGACCTCGTACGGCTCGGAGCCCGCGCTGGCGACCCGGATGCGGGTGGGGGCGTCGGTCATGCGTTCCTCATTGCGTGGTGTCGGGGGTACGGTCCCGGGGCGGCGCCAGTGCGTCGAGCACGGCGTCGGCGACCTCGTCCGGGGTGCGGCCGCCGGTGGTGACGACGGCGCGGGCGACCTCGGTGTAGAGCGGGCGGCGCGCCGCCATCAGTTCCCGCCAGCGCTGCCGCGGGTTGACGGCGAGCAGGGGGCGCGGGGCGTCCAGGCCCACCCGGTGGACGGCGTCGGCGAGTTCGACGTCGAGGAAGATCACCGGGAGGCCCTTGAGCAGGGCGCGGGTGCCGTCGTCCATGACCGCCCCGCCGCCGAGGGCGAGCACTCCGGGGTGCTCGGCCACGGCGGCGCGGACGGCCTGCCGCTCCAGCTCGCGGAAGTGCGGCTCGCCCTCGTCGATGAAGATCTCCGGGATGGGCTTGCCCGCAGTCCGCTCGATGTCGGCGTCGGTGTCGCGGTAGCCGGTGCCCAGCCGCTGGGCGAGCAGGGCACCGATGGTGGACTTGCCCGCTCCGGGCGGGCCCACCAGCACGACGGCGGGGTGGGTCACTTGATGGCCAGGTTGTCGAGGTAGCTCCGGACGTTGCGACGGGTCTCGGCGACGCTGTCGCCGCCGAACTTCTCCGCCACCGCGTCCGCCAGCACCAGCGCCACCATGGCCTCCGCCACGATGCCCGCGGCCGGGACGGCGCAGACGTCGGAGCGCTGGTGGTGCGCCTGCGTGGCCTCGCCGGTGGCCACGTCGACGGTGGCGAGCGCGCGGGGCACGGTCGCGATGGGCTTCATCGCCGCCCGCACCCGCAGCAGCTCACCGGTGGTCAGGCCGCCCTCGGTGCCACCGGAGCGGCCGGAGGTGCGGCGGATGCCGTCGTCGGTGGCCACGATCTCGTCGTGCGCCTGCGAGCCGGGCACCCGGGCCAGGCCGAAGCCGTCGCCGACCTCCACGCCCTTGATCGCCTGAATGCCCATCAGCGCGGCCGCGAGGCGCGCGTCGAGCCGGCGGTCCCAGTGCACGTGCGAGCCGAGGCCGACCGGGACGCCGTACGCGAGCACCTCGACGACGCCGCCGAGCGTGTCGCCGTCCTTGTGGGCCTGGTCGATCTCGGCGACCATCGCCTTGCTCGCGTCCTGGTCCAGGCAGCGCACCGGGTCGGCGTCGAGGCGCTCGACGTCGGAGGGCGCGGGGTAGACGCCGTACGGCGCCTTGGCCGCGGCCAGCTCCACGACGTGGGAGACGATCTCGATGCCGGCCGTCTCCTTGAGGTAGGAGCGGGCCACCGCGCCCAGCGCCACGCGGGCCGCGGTCTCACGGGCGGAGGCGCGCTCCAGCACCGGACGGGCCTCGTCGAAGCCGTACTTCTGCATGCCCGCGAGGTCGGCGTGGCCGGGGCGGGGGCGGGTCAGCGGGGCGTTGCGGGCCAGCGCGGCGAGCTCGTCGGGGTCGACGGGGTCGGCGGACATGACCTTTTCCCACTTGGGCCACTCGGTGTTGCCGACCATGACGGCGACCGGGGAACCCATGGTCAGACCGTGGCGCACACCGCCGAGGAAGGTGACCTCGTCGCGCTCGAACTTCATGCGCGCGCCGCGGCCGTAGCCGAGGCGCCGCCTGGCCAGGTGGTCCGCCACCATCTCCGTGGTGATCGGCACACCGGCGGGCAGGCCCTCCAGCGTCGCCACCAGTGCCGGACCATGGGACTCTCCGGCCGTCAGCCAGCGCAACCTGCTCAACGGGACTCCTCTGCTCGCGCCTGATCTTGCTGCGGCGCGACCCGGGGGTACCTCCCAGCGGTGGCTGGGGGCGCGCGGCCCTGGCCCGCCGTCCTCGATCCTCCCACGTCCCGGGCCCTTTCCCGGCCTCAGGTCCGGGTTGTGGACGGACTCGGTCAGGTCGTGGTCAGCGGGCGCGTGCCGCGAGGGCGTGCTCGCCCGCCGCGCGCATCGCCACGAGGGGGCCCGGCCTGCGGCCGGTCATCTGCTCGACCTGGAGCACCGCCTGGTGCACCAGGAGGTCCAGACCGCTGAGCACGGCGCCGCCGCGGGCCGTCCAGGCGGCGGCCAGCGGGGTCGGCCACGGCTCGTAGAGCACGTCGAAGAGGGTGCCGGGGCACTCGGGGACCGCGGCGGCGAGGGCATCGGTGGCGCCGGCCGGGGTGGTGGCGACGACCAGCGGCGCGGTGAGGGCCTCGGCGGCGCGGGACCAGTCGGCGACCGTGACGGCCACGCCGAGCCGCTCGCCCCACTGGCGCATCTCGGCGGCCCGCGCCTCGCTGCGCACATAGGCGGTGACCTCGCCGGTGCAGATCCGGGCGAGCGCCGCGAGGGCGGAGGAGGCGGTGGCCCCGGCGCCCAGGACGGCGGCGGAGTCGACCTTCTCGACGCCGCGCTCACGCAGGGCGGCCTCGATGCCGGGGATGTCGGTGTTGTCACCGAGGCGGCGGCCGTCCTCGGTGAGGACGACCGTGTTGACGGCCTCGACGGAGGCCGCGGTGTCGCTCACCTCGTCCAGCAGCGGCATCACCGCGCGCTTGAGCGGCATCGTGAGCGAGAACCCCGCCCAGGTGCTGTCCAGCCCCGCGAGGAAGCCGGGCAGCGCGGCCTCGTCGATCTCGAAGCGGTCGTACGTCCACTCCCCCAGGCCCAGCTCGGCGTAGGCGGCCCGGTGCAGGACCGGGGAGAGCGAGTGGCCGATCGGCGATCCGAGCACGGCCGCGCGGCGCCTGGGCTGGGGGATCATCCCTGCTTCTTCCTCTGGTTCTCGTTGAACTCCTGAACGAGCTTGTCGTGCTCGGCCAGTGTCGTGGCGAACTTCGTCGTCTTGCCGTCGACGGAGACGAAGTAGTACCAGTCGCCCTGCTCGGGGTCCATCGCGGCCTTCAGCGCCTCTTCGCCGGGGTTGCCGATGGGACCGGGCGGCAGGCCCTTCGAGTGGTACGTGTTGTACGGGTCGTCGTACGACCGGAGCTGCCTGGGGTCGAGATCGAGCTTGCTCTGGTTCTTGATGTAGTTGTACGTCGAGTCGAACTCGAGCTTGCCGTTCGTCTGGGTGTTGGTCGGCTTGAGCCGGTTGTAGATGACGCGGGACATCTTGCGGAAGTCGTCGTGCGTCATGCCCTCGGCGTTGACCAGGCTCGCCACCGTGATCAGCTGGAGCGGGGACTTCAGGCCGAGCTCCTTGGCCTTGCCCTCCAGGTCCTGCTTGGCGTAGGTCTCCTTGGCCCGCGCGACCATCTGCTTGAGGATCTCCTCGGGCTTGGTGCCCTTGCTCGCGTTGTACTGCGAGGGGAAGAGGAAGCCCTCCAGCGGGTCCTTGATCTTGGGGTCGCTGTTGGCCCAGTCGGGCAGCCCGAGGTTCTTCACCTGGTTCTTGGCGACGTCCTGGGTCGTGCCCTTCGCCAGGCCGAGCTTCTCGTCGATCGCGGCGTAGATCGACACGGCCCGGCGGCCCTCGCCGATGGTGAGGAAGTTCGCGGTGTTGGTCATCATCGACACGGCCGCGGCACCGGACATCTCCTTGTGGAGGGTGTAGGTGCCGGGCTGGATGGCCTTGCCCTTGGGGTCCTTGCCCGCGGCCTCGGTGAAGGCGCCGACGCTCTTGACCACGCCGGCCTTCTGGAGGACCTCGCCCATCTGGCTGATGCCGTAGCCCTTGGGGATCTCGACCTGGACCTGGCCGGTGCCCTCGCCGTCGTAGTCGGGCGCGGCCCCGAAGTGGGTCTGCCAGTAGTCGTAGGCGAGATAGCCACCGCCGCCCACGACGCCGACGAGCACCACGGCGACGAGGAGGCAGGCGGTGCCGCTGCGGCGCTTGGTCTTCTTGGGCTTCTTGCCCCGCCGGTCACGGCCGCGGGAGCGCTCCTCGGCCGGCTCGTCCTCCGCCGGCTCCGCCCCGGCCGCCCCGGGGAGGTCGTCGAAGAACGACAGCTTGTCCTCGGCGGGCTCGGAACGCCACTCCGCGGGCTGCTCGAACTCCTGCGTGTGGTGCTGCTGCGTCTCGTGCTGAGCCTGCCGCGGCACCTGCTGTTCGTACTGCTGGGGCTGCTGGGGCGCTTGCTGCTGCGCCTGCGGCCCGCGCTGGTGCTGGGGCTGCGGCGGCGGATAGGCGTCCTGCGTGCCGTAGTAGTCCTGGGGCGCGCCGGTGTAGGGGTCGACGGGCGGCTGCCCGTACTGCTCTCCGGTGCCGTAGGGACCCCCCGCGTTCTGCGAGGGGTCCCAGCCGTACTGCTGTTGACCGTACTGGGGCTGTGACGACTGCTGGGGATGCTGATGCTGCGGATGCTGTTGACCGTCGTATCCCGGGTCCCCGTACAGAGGGTCCTCGGGATGCCACGGTTGGGAGCCGGAGCCCCGGCCATACTCAGTCATCAATCCCCTAGAGCCGCACAGCGGCAGCCGGTCGGCACTCCGTGGAGCGCGGGTTCCGAATCGTCCGGTCCTGTACGGGAGACGTTCGAACGGCTGCCATGTCAGCGCGGAACGTTACCGTACTGCGATCAGATGACCACGTCGACGGCCTCGCCGGGAGGCCGGCCGGAGACCTTCTCGATCTCCAGCGCGTTCTGCAGGATGACCACGGCGGCCGCCTGGTCGACGACCGAGCGCCCCTTCCTCGTGTTGACGCCGGAGGCCCGCAGCCCCTGCGCGGCTGTGACGGTCGTCATGCGCTCGTCGACCAGCCGCACCGGTACGGGCGCCACCCGCCGGGCCATCTCCTTGGCGAAGGTCCGCACCTTGGCCGCGGCCGGCCCCTCTCCCCCCTTGAGGGAGCGGGGCAGACCGACGACGACCTCGATCGGCTCGTACTCCGCGACGATCGCCACCAGCCGCTTGTGGGCCTGCGGGATGTCCCGCCCCGGCACGGTCTCGACCGGGGTCGCGAGGATCCCGTCGGGGTCGCACGAGGCGACCCCGATCCGGGCGTCCCCCACATCGACGGCGATGCGCCTGCCACGTCGCACGGCGGTCAGGCCGCTTCGGCGACGAGGCGCTCGACGGCGGCGACGGCCTCGTCGACGGCGTCCGGGTTCTGACCGCCGCCCTGGGCGACGTCCGGCTTGCCGCCGCCACCGCCACCGAGGGTCTTGGCGGCCGTGCGCACCAGGTCACCGGCCTTGAGACCGCGCTCGCGGGCGGCCTCGTTGGTGGCGATGACGGTCAGCGGGCGGCCGTTGACGACGGTGAACAGCGCCACGACGGCGGCCCGGCCGCCCTGGATCCGGCCGCGGACGTCGAGGACGAGCTTGCGCAGGTCGTCGGCGCCGGTGCCGTCCGGCACCCGGCCGATGGCCAGCGCCACACCGTGGACGTCCTTGGCGCCCGCGGCGAGACCGGCGGCGGCCTGGAGCACCTTCTCGGCGCGGAAGCGCTCGATCTCCTTCTCGGCGTCCTTGAGCTTGGCGAGCATCCCGGAGATCTTCTCCGGCAGCTCCTCCGGACGGCCCTTGACCAGCTCCTGGAGCTGGGCGACGACCGTGTGCTCCTTGGCGAGGAAGTTGTAGGCGTCCGCGCCGACCAGGGCCTCGACGCGGCGCACGCCGGAGCCGATCGAGGACTCGCCGAGCAGCTTCACCAGGCCCAGCTGGGCGGTGTTGGCGACGTGCGTACCGCCGCACAGCTCCTTGGAGAAGTCGCCGATGGTCACGACGCGCACCCGTTCGCCGTACTTCTCGCCGAACTCCGCGATGGCGCCCTGCTTCTTGGCGTCGTCGATGCTCATGACCTCGGCCTGGACGTCGAGTTCCCGGGAGAGGACCTCGTTGATCCGCTGCTCGACGTCCGTGAGGACGCTGCCGGGCACGGCGGCCGGGGAGCCGAAGTCGAAGCGGAAGCGGCCGGGCGAGTTCTCCGAGCCGGCCTGGGCGGCCGTCGGGCCCAGGGCGTCGCGCAGCGCCTGGTGGGTGAGGTGGGTGGCGCTGTGGGCACGGGCGATGGCCCGGCGGCGCGTCACGTCGATGGCGGCGTGGGCGGAGGCGCCCACGGTGACCTCGCCGACCTGGACGACGCCCTTGTGGACGTGGACGCCCGGGACGGGCTTCTGCACGTCGCGGATCTCGATGACGGCGCCGTTGTCGAGCCGGATGCGGCCCTGGTCGGCGAGCTGGCCGCCGCCCTCGGCGTAGAAGGGTGTGCGGTCGAGGACGACCTCGACCTCGTCGCCCTCGGTGGCGGCGGGCGAGGGCACGCCGTCGACGAGCAGGCCGACGACGGTCGACTCGTTCTCGGTGAGGGTGTAGCCCGTGAAGTCGCTCTCGCCGGTGGTGTCGGCCACCTCGCGGTAGGCGGACAGGTCGGCGTGACCGGTCTTCTTGGCCTTGGCGTCGGCCTTGGCCCGCTCGCGCTGCTCCTTCATCAGGCGGCGGAAGCCGTCCTGATCCACCGTCAGGCCCTGCTCGACGGCCATCTCCAGGGTGAGGTCGATCGGGAAGCCCCAGGTGTCGTGGAGCAGGAACGCCTTCTCGCCGGCGAGGACCTTGCCGCCGGCGGCCTTGGTCTCGGTCACGGCGGTGTCGAGGATGTTGGTGCCGCCCTTGAGGGCCTTGAGGAAGGCGGCCTCCTCGGCGAGGGCGACGGTCTCGATGCGCTTGCGGTCGGTGACGAGCTCCGGGTACTGCTGCCCCATCGTGTCGATCACGACGTCGATCAGGTCCTTGACGACCGGACCGGTGGCACCCATCAGGCGCATGTTGCGGATGGCGCGGCGCATGATGCGGCGCAGCACGTAACCGCGGCCCTCGTTGCCGGGGGTGACGCCGTCTCCGATGAGCATGGTGGAGGTGCGCACGTGGTCGGCGACCACGCGCAGCGAGACGTCCGACTCGTGCTTGTCGCCGTAGCGGACGCCGGTCAGCTCGGTGGCCTTGTCCATGACGACGCGCAGGGTGTCGGTCTCGTACATGTTCTGCACGCCCTGCAGGATCATGGCGAGACGCTCGAGGCCGAGGCCGGTGTCGATGTTCTTGGAGGGCAGGTCCCCGAGGATCGGGAAGTCCTCCTTGCCGTCGCCGGCACCGCGCTCGTACTGCATGAAGACCAGGTTCCAGATCTCCACGTACCGCTCGTCGTTGACGGCCGGGCCGCCCTCGACGCCGAACTCGGGGCCGCGGTCGTAGTTGATCTCGGAGCACGGGCCGCAGGGGCCCGGGACGCCCATGGACCAGTAGTTGTCCTTCTTGCCCAGGCGCTGGATGCGCTCCTTGGGCACGCCGACGACCTCGTGCCAGATGCGCTCGGCCTCGTCGTCTTCGAGGTAGACCGTGATCCAGAGCTTCTCGGGCTCCAGGCCGAAGCCGCCGTCCGCCACGGAGCTGGTGAGCAGCTCCCAGGCGAGCTTGATGGCGCCTTCCTTGAAGTAGTCGCCGAAGGAGAAGTTGCCGCACATCTGGAAGAACGTGCCGTGGCGGGTGGTCTTGCCGACCTCTTCGATGTCCGGCGTGCGGACGCACTTCTGCACGCTGGTGGCGCGCGGGAAGGGCGGCTTGACCTCGCCGAGGAAGTACGGCTTGAAGGGGACCATGCCCGCGGGGACCAGCAACAGGGTCGGGTCGTCCGCGATCAGCGACGCCGAGGGAACGACGGTGTGCCCGCGCTCCTCGAAGAAGCGCAGCCAGCGGCGGCGGATTTCAGCCGACTCCATCAGTGGTCCTCTTTCCGGGTGAACGAGTGGTAGGTGTGCTGCTGTTCGAGTGCGACCAGCCGGCGCTGCTCGGGGAGCTCCCGGCGCTCGGGGTCGGGTACGGCGGTGAGGCCGAGCGCGTCCTTGAGCGCCGCCTCGCGGTGCGCCATGCCGTCGCGGACGTCGAGGGCGAAGAGCTTGACCCGGCGGCCCGCGACGACCGCGCGGTCCGCCGCCTGGAGAGCCAGACTCTCCGGGGTGAGCTGGGCCAGCTTGCGGTTGACCTTGGTCGTGGCCCAGACACCGGCGGCTACACCGGTCGTGAACCAGAAGGTGCGGCGGAACATTCCTGGGGTCAACCCTTCCCACGGGTACGGCGGCTGCCGCGCCGGGCGGACGGCAGTTTGCGGTCGACGGTCCGGCCGGCGAAGACGGAGTGCCGCGGCGCCGGCTCCGCGGGCGCGGCCTTGCGGCCGATCGCGCGCCGCACGCCGTAGCCGAACGCCGCGACCTTGACCAGGGGCCCGCCGAAGGCGGAGGAGACGGTCGAGGAGAGCGCGGAGGCGTTCGCCGTGACCTCCTGGACGTCCGCGGCGATCGAGTCGACGCGGGCGAGCTGGGTGTTGGCGGAGCGCACGGTCGCGGAGGCGTCGGCGAGCAGCGGCACGGCCTGCTCGCTGACGTCGGCCACCAGCTTGGTGGCGGCCTTGAGCGTCTGCGCGAGCCGCACCAGGACCAGGGCCATGAACGACACGAGGATCGCCCAGAAGACGGCCACGAGGATCCCGGCCACCTCTCCACCGGACACGCTGCACCGCTCCCTGCTGGCCGTCGTCGTCCGGCCCGCCGCTTGCTGTCTTCGGACGTCTTCGGACGCCTCTTGACGTCCTGTACGACCTTATCGCGCCGGGCCTCCGCGCCCGTACCGGATTGTCACCGCGCCCGCCCCGCCCACCTGCCGGAGTTTACGGTGCGCACACTCCCCAGTACGCTCTGTGTGCCATGCCCCCACTCTCCGGCTCACCGCTCCCCGGCACCCCCTCCCCCCGCACCCGCGGCGTCGCCGCGCAGGGCTGTCACCGGCCGGGGCCGCCGGGCAATCTGCCCGACGGGCCCACGCGCTTCATCGGCCGCGGTCGCGAACTGGACGCGCTCGCCGCGCAGGTGGAGCGGGCCCGGCTGGTGACGGTGACCGGGGTCGGCGGCGTGGGCAAGACCCGTGTCGCGCTCCGGCTCGCGACCGCTTTGCAGGATCGCTTCTGCGACGGGGCGTGGCTGGCCGAGCTCTCCTCGCTCGCCGACCCGGCCCTGCTGGACCACACGGTCGCCGAGGCCCTGGGGCTGACCGATCACACGGACCGGCCGCCGCGCGCGTGGCTGCTGGAGCAGGTCGCCGAGCGGCGGATGCTGCTGGTCCTGGACGGGTGCGAGCAGGTGACGGAGGGGTGTGCGGCCCTGGTCCGGGCGCTGCTGCGAGGGGCGCCGGGGCTGCGGGTGCTGGCGGTGTCCCGGCGGCCGCTGGGGGTCGCGGGCGAGCAGGTCTTCCCGCTGTCGCCGCTGTCCGGCCCGGAGTCCGCCGAGCTCTTCGAGGACCGCGCCGGGAGCGCGTGGGCCGGCGCCGGGGAGGCGGAGCGCGCCACCGCGGACGAGCTGTGCCGCAGACTCGACGGCATCCCGCTGGCCCTGGAGCTCGCGGCGGCGCGGCTGGGCGCGCTGTCGGTGGCGCAGGTGCTGGAGCGGCTGGACGACCGGTTCCGGCTGCTGGCCGGGGGTGCGCCGGGCGCGCTGCCCCGCCACCAGACGCTGCGTACGGCCATCGGCTGGAGCCACGAGCTGTGCACGCCCGCCGAACGGCTGCTGTGGGCGCGGCTGACGGTCTTCGCGGGCCTCTTCGACCTGGAGGCGGCGGAATACGTCTGCTCGGGTCCCGAGCTGCCCGCCGAGACCCTGCTCGACGTGCTGGCCGAGCTGGTGGCGCGGTCCGTGGTGGTGCGGGAGGACACCCCGCTGGGGCCGCGCTACCGCCTGCTGGACCCGGTGCGGCTGTACGGGGCGGGCTGGCTGGACGCGCTGGCGGACGGCGAGCGGATGCGCCGCAGGCACCGTGACTGGTACATGGGCCTGGTCACCTGGTGCGAGCTGGACTGGTTCAGCCCCCGGCAGGCGGAGGTGGCGGCCCGGATCGGGGCGGAGCTGCCGAATCTGCGGCTGGCCCTGGACTACAGCCTGGAGGAGAAGGGCGAGGCCCACATCGGCCAGTACCTGGCGGGCACGCTGTGGTTCCACTGGACCGGCTGCGGACGTCTCGCGGAGGGGCGCTACTGGCTGGACCGCGCGCTGGAGGCCGAGGCGGACAACGAGGAGACCCGGCTGAAGGCCCTGTGGGTGCTGGGTCACGTGGCGGTGCTCCAGGGCGATCCGGCCCGCGCGGTGGGGGCGCTGGCGGAGTGCCGTGAGACGGCCGTGCGCGGCGGCCACACCCGGGCTCTGGCCTACGCCGAGCACCGGGCCGGCCTGCTGGCCCTGGTCTCGGACGACCTGCCGCGCGCCGAGGAGCTGCTGCGGTCGGCGCTGGCGCGCTACGAGGAGGTCGGCGAGCTGAACAGCGATGTCCTCGCGGCCCAGGCGGAGCTGGCGACGGCCGTCGCCTTCCGGGGTGATCCGGCGGGCGCGGTGGCGCTGTGCACGGAGGTCCGGGAGGTCTGCGCGGCCCACGGCGAGCGCCGGGCGCTGGCGTCCGCGCTGTACGTCCTGGGCCTCGCGGCGTGGAGCGGCGGGGACGCCGTACGGGCCCGGCCGCTGCTCCAGGAGTGCCTGGCCGCCGGCCACGCCTTCCACGACCTGGGGGGCGCGGTGCTCGCGGTGGAGCTGCTGGCGCTGGTGACGCTGGAGGAGGCCGGGGGCGCCGAGGAGGCGGCGGTGCTCCAGGGGGCGGCCGGACGGCTGCGGCGGTCGGTGGGGCTGCCGCTGTCCGGTTCGCGGCACTTCAACGCGCCGCACGCGCTGTGCGAGCGCCGGCTCCGGGAGCTGCTGGGCACGCGCCGGTACGAGGAGTGCGTGCGCGAGGGGGCCCGGCTGGACCTGGACGCGGTGGTGGCCCGGACGGGCCACGGGCCGGAGCGGCCTCCGGCGGTGCCGGTGGCCCGGGGACCCGTACGCCCGCCGGAAACGCGCGAGCCCGCCGTCTCACCGGCCACGGGGGCCGGGGAGACGACGGGCTGAGCGAGGAGCTCGGAAGAGCCGCTACTACCGCTGGATCAGCGGGCGTAGTACTCGACGACGAGCTGCTCGTCGCAGATCACGGGGATCTCCTTGCGGTTCGGCTCACGGTCCAGGCGGAAGGCCAGCGCGGCCAGGTTGACCTGGAGGTAGCGCGGGGTCTCGCCCTCGGTGTCGTAGCCACCGGCCATCGCGACCTGGAAGGGGTGCTTGGCGCGGCTGCGCTCGCGGACCGTCACGACGTCGTCGGGACGGACGCGGAACGACGGCTTGTCGACCTTGCCACCGTTGACCTGGATGTGGCCGTGGACGACCATCTGGCGGGCCTGGTAGATGGTGCGGGCGATGCCCGAACGCAGGACCAGCGCGTCGAGGCGGCGCTCGAGCTCGACGACCAGCGCCTCGCCCGTCTTGCCCTCGGCCTTCTTGGCGCGGTCGTAGGCGCGGGCCATCTGGCGCTCGCTGATGTCGTACTGGGCGCGCAGACGCTGCTTCTCGAGCAGACGGACCTTGTAGTCCGAGTTCTGCTTGCGGCCACGGCCGTGCTCGCCCGGCGGGTAGGGGCGGGCCTCGAAGTACTTGACGGCCTTCGGCGTCAGCGCGATGCCGAGCGCACGAGACTTCTTGACCTTGGGACGCGACTGGTTAGGCACGTTCTCCAGACCTCCGTTGTAGGTTAGGTTAGGCTCACCTTACTCAAGGAGATCGCATGTCTCGTCCGGGGAACACCAGTCACATCACGGACAGCACGAAAGAGGCCGACGCAACTGATGGCGTCGACGCGACGGAGGTCCGATCAGATCGTGGTCAGCCGCGTCCCAGCGGACTTGAAATCGCGCGGATGCCGTCAGCAGCCGAGCGCACACGAACTCTCGTACAGAGTACATGCTCCGCGGTACTGCTCATTCCCGGGCTGACCGGCGGGGCCGCTGCGAGCGCCGCGCTGCCCGCCGAACTGCTCGCGCCCGAGGCCCGCAGCGTGGGGCCGGACGGCGAGGTGTTCCTGGTCTTCCCCGCGGACTCCCCGGCCGTACGCGCCGCCACGCACGCCCAGGACGACGAGCTGGCCGCCGTGCTGGAGCTCACCGACGTCGCACCGGTCTCCGTGCCCAACCGGATCCGCGGCCGCGCCTGGCTCTCCGGCTGGCTGACCTCGGTGCCCGGGGTGACCGAGCCCGGCCGGATCATGCTGCGGCTGGAAGTCGGCGAGAGCAGCGTCGACGACCTGTGGGGCGCGGAGAGCGTCGAGGCGGACGACTTCGCCCGCGCCGAGCCCGATCCCCTGATCGAGCACGAGGCGGAGCTGCTCCAGCACCTGCACGCCTCGCACGGCGACCAGGTGCGCGCCCTCAGCTCGCTGCTCGGCGAACGCCGGCCGCGCTGCGCCCGCGACCGGGCCGTGCCGCTCTCGCTCGACCGCTTCGGGCTGCGCGTGCGGTTCACCACCGCGCACGGCGACGGCACCGCGGCCGACCGGTCCTTCGACGTGCGCTTCGAATTCCCCCGGCCGGTGCGGGACATCGCCGGTCTGCGGCAGGCGATGCACGCGCTCTTCGACGCCGCGGAGGACTGAGCCGGCCCGGCCCGCGGGGGTGGGCCGGGGCTCAGCCCTCCGACTCGCCCCGCAACCGCTTGCGCACCCGCTCCACCACGTCCGCGTAGCGCGCCTCCGCCCCGTAGCGCGTCGGTTCGTAGTAGCGCTTGCCGTGGACCGCGTCCGGCGCGTACTGCTGGGCGGCGATGCCGCCGGGCAGGTCGTGGGGGTAGAGATAGCCCTGCG
Source organism: Streptomyces sp. NPDC051173 (assembly GCF_040689515.1). Classification (NCBI taxonomy): domain Bacteria; kingdom Bacillati; phylum Actinomycetota; class Actinomycetes; order Kitasatosporales; family Streptomycetaceae; genus Streptomyces; species Streptomyces sp. NPDC051173. The sequence goes on along the minus strand of NZ_JBFBBD010000008.1, from coordinate 89,775 downwards.
CGTGGCCGAGCTTCTCGGCGCCCTTGTAGTGCCCGTCGCGCAGGTGCGGGGGCACGGGCCCGGCGAGGCCCGCCCGGACGTCCGCGAGGGCCGCGTCGATCGCGAGATACGCCGCGTTGGACTTCGGGGCCAGGGCGAGCGCCACGGCCACCTGGCCGAGCACGATCCGGGCCTCCGGGAAGCCGATCAGCGCGACGGCCTGCGCACCGGCGACCGCCGTCTGGAGCGCGGTGGGGTCGGCCATGCCGACGTCCTCGCTCGCGGAGATCATCAGCCGCCGGGCGATGAACCGCGGATCCTCCCCGGCCTCGATCATCCGGGCCAGATAGTGCAGGGTGGCGTCCACGTCGGAGCCGCGGATGGACTTGATGAGGGCGCTGGCCACGTCGTAGTGCTGGTCGCCGGCGCGGTCGTAGCGCACGGCCGCGCGGTCGACGGCCTCCTCCAGCGTCTCCAGGGTGATCTCGGCCTCGCCCTTGGCGATGGCCGAGCCCGCGCCCGCCTCCAGGGCCGTCAGCGCCCGGCGCGCGTCGCCCCCGGCGATCCTCAGCAGGTGCCCCTCCGCGTCCTCCGGCAGCGTCACCGCGCCGCCGAGGCCGCGCTCGTCGGTGAGCGCGCGGCGCAGCAGGCCGCGCAGGTCGTCGTCGGTGAGGGCCTGGAGGGTCAGCAGCAGGGACCGGGACAGCAGGGGGGAGATGATCGAGAAGTACGGGTTCTCCGTGGTGGCCGCGATCAGGGTGACCCAGCGGTTCTCGACGGCGGGCAGCAGGGAGTCCTGCTGGGCCTTGCTGAAGCGGTGGATCTCGTCCAGGAAGAGGACGGTCTCCTTGCCGTAACCGCCCGAGGCGCGGCGGGCGCCGTCGATGACGGCCCGCACCTCCTTGACCCCGGCGGTGATCGCGGACAGCTCCACGAAGCGCTTGTTGGTGGCCTGGCTGACGACGTAGGCCAGGGTCGTCTTGCCGATGCCGGGCGGGCCCCAGAGGATCACCGAGGACGGCCCGGCCGGGCCGCCGCTCCCCTCCCCCACCAGCCTGCGCAGCGGTGACCCCTGCTTGAGGAGGTGGCCCTGGCCGACGACTTCGTCGAGGGTCCGCGGGCGCATGCGGACGGCCAGCGGACTGCTCGCCGGGTCTTTCTCCTGGCGGTCCTCGGCGGCTGCGGTGAAGAGGTCGGGTTCCACGCCGAAAACCCTATGCCACGCCACTGACAAAGCCGCCGGACCCGTACAGGTCCAGCGGCTTTGTGAGCGCTCACGGGCCGGTCAGGCGGTGCCGCCGGTCCAGAAGTCCCACCACTTGGTGAGGATCAGCATGCCGATGATGCCGATGTGCAGCACCGGGATCACCCAGTGGAACTCCACCAGCACGCCGCGCAGCGCCCGCGGCGCGGGGATGAAGCCGCTGCGGACGTTCTGCACGGTCACGTACCAGAACATCACGATCGTGGCGACCCAGGCGAGGCAGCACCACAGGCACAGCGAGCCGATCACGTACAGCGACTCGTACTGCAGCCAGCTCACGAAGCCGACGCCGAAGAGGCAGCCGGCCTGCATGCCGAGCCAGTACCACCGCGGGAAGCGGGCGCCGGAGAGCAGCGCCAGGCCGATCGCGATGATGATGCCGTAGCAGACCAGACCGAGCATCGGGTTGGGGAACCCGAAGGCCGCCGCCTGCTTGCTCTGCATGATGTTGCCGCAGGAGACGATGGGGTTGAGGCTGCACCCCGGGACGAAGTTCGGGTCCTCGAGCAGCTTGAACTTGTCCAGGGTGATGACCCAGGCCGCGAGCAGCCCCATGGCACCGGTGACGACCAGCATCAGGGCGAACGCCCGGCCGCCGCCCACGGGCCCCGTGGCCGGGCCGTCCCGCTCGTCACCGTCGAGGTCGGAGCGGTCGAGTGCCGAAGTGGTCATAGCGCCCTTGATCCCATCTGTCGGTCCTTGCGGCCCATTCTGCACGAGCCGCCGGGCAATCAGCCTTGCCGGGAGAGGAGTTCGCCCACCACGGTGTCGAATGCGACAGGTGTCTGCTCGCCGGACTCGAGGTCCTTGAGCTGCACCACGCCTTCGGCGAGGTCCCGTTCACCGGCCACGAGCGCGAAGCGGGCGCCCGAGCGGTTGGCCGATTTCATGGCGTTCTTCAGGCCCTTGCCGCCGAAGGCGAAGTCGGTGGCGACACCGGCCCGGCGCAGCTCGGTCACGAGGCCGAAGAGCACCCGGCGGGCCTCGTCGCCCAGCGGGACGGCGAAGACCTGCGTCGCGGCGGGCAGGTCGAGCTCGATGCCCTCGGCCTTGAGCGCCAGCACCGTGCGGTCGACACCGAGCGCCCAGCCGACCGACGGCAGCGCCGGTCCGCCGATCATCTCGGACAGGCCGTCGTAGCGGCCGCCGCCGCCCACCGCGGACTGCGAGCCGAGGCCGTCGTGGACGAACTCGAAGGTGGTGCGGGTGTAGTAGTCCAGGCCGCGGACCAGCTTCTCGTCGTCCTCGAAGGCCACGCCCGCCGCGGTCAGCAGCTCGCGCACCTGCTCGTGGTACTCCTTGCACGCCTCGCAGAGGTGGTCACGGAGCATCGGGGCGCCGACGAGCTGCTTCTGCACGGCCTCGCGCTTGTCGTCGAGGACGCGCAGCGGGTTGATCTCGATGCGGCGGCGGGTGTCCTCGTCGAGGTCGAGGCCGCGCAGGAAGGACTGGAGCGCGTCGCGGTAGGCCGGACGGCACTCCTTGTCACCGAGGGAGTTGAGCAGCAGGCGGAAGTTCGTGAGTCCCAGCGACTTGTAGGCGTCGACGGCCAGGATGATCAGCTCGGCGTCGAGCGCCGGGTCCTCCGCGCCGATGGCCTCCGCGCCGACCTGCGAGAAGTGGCGGTAGCGGCCGGCCTGCGGGCGCTCGTAGCGGTAGTACGAGCCGGAGTACCAGAGCTTGACCGGGAGGTTGCCGGTCTTGTGGAGGTTGGCCTCCAGGGCCGCGCGCAGCACGGAGGCGGTGCCCTCGGGGCGCAGCGCGAGCTGGTCGCCGCCGCGCGTGGTGAGGGTGTACATCTCCTTGGTCACGATGTCGGTGGACTCGCCCACACCGCGGGAGAACAGCTCGACCTGCTCGAAGCCGGGGGTCTCGATGTAGCCGTAGCCGGAGCGCTTGAGCGGCGCCGCGATGGCCTCGCGCACCGCGAGGTAGACCGCGGAGTCGGGCGGGGTCAGGTCGTAGGTGCCCTTGGGGGCCTTGAACGTACTCACGGGAAAAATCGTCACATTCCTCGTCGCGGAGGGGCGGTGGCGCCGTCTCCGAGGCCGTGGCGCGCTTCTGCCAGATCCCGCAGGTACGGGTTGGTGGCGCGCTCGCGGCCGATGCTGGTCTGGGGGCCGTGGCCGGACAGCACCACGGTCGAGTCGTCCAGGGGCAGGCACACGCGTGCCAGCGACCGGAGTATCTCGGCGTGGTCGCCGCCGGGCAGATCGGTGCGTCCGACGGAGCCGGCGAACAACAGGTCGCCCGCGAAGAACACCGACGGCACGTCGGCGGTCTCGGGCAGCCGGAAGGTCACCGACCCCTTGGTATGGCCGGGCGCGTGCGCGACGGAGAACTCCAGCCCGGCGAGGTCCAGCCGGGCGCCGTCGGTGAGCTCCTTGACGTCGTCCGGCTCGCCCACGGTCAGCTCGCCCATGAGGCGCTGCCCGATGGAGCGGCCGAGGCCCTTCTCCGGGTCGCTCATCATGTAGCGGTCCGCGGGGTGGATCCAGGCGGGGACGTCGTGCGCGCCGCACACCGGGACGACCGAGGCGACATGGTCGATGTGCCCATGTGTGAGGACGACGGCGACGGGCTTGAGCCGATGCTTCCTGAGCGCTTCCTCGATGCCCGGGGCCGCCTGGTGGCCCGGGTCGACGATCACGCACTCCTCGCCTGCGGCCGGGGCGACCAGATAGCAATTGGTGCCCCAGGCCCCGGCGGGGAACCCGGCAATAAGCACATTCGTCCTTAATGATCGACCAGCAGAATTCCAGCAGTGGACCGGCGGGGGCTCCCCGGTGGGAAACCTCGGCCGGTACAGAGCCTACCGGCGGCACTCCGGTCACAGCGAACCCGTATACGGTACGGGCACACCCCGCAACCCCGGTCCGCCATGGACCAGACGGCACGAGGAGACGACCCGGTGGTCAGTAACGAGCAGCGGCGGCGGCAGCTCGCCCGGGAGAAGTTCCAGCGGCAGCAGGAGCGCCGCGAGGCGGCCCGGCGCAAGGCGCGCCGCCGCAACGCGGTGATCGCCGCGGGTCTCGCGGTGGTGCTCGCGGCGGGCGCGACCGCCTATGCCACGGGCGCGCTGTCCGGCGACAGCAAGAAGGACACGACGGACGCGGCGGCACCGGACAGCTCCACGCCGCCGAGCAAGGGCCCGGACCCGTGCGCCAAGGCGGCCCCCGGCTCCCCCTCCACCAAGTCGTGGAAGTCCGAGCCCGCGATGGCCGTCGACAAGTCGGCCTCGTACGCGATGGATCTGAAGACGACCTGCGGCACCGTCGACATCAAACTGGACGCCGAGAAGGCGCCGCACACGGTGAACTCGTTCAACTTCCTGGCCGGCGAGGGGTTCTACGACCACAGCCCGTGCCACCGGCTCACCAACGCCGGCATCTACGTCCTCCAGTGCGGCGACCCCAAGGGCAACGGCACGGGCGGTTCGGGCTACACGATCCCGGACGAGAACCTCAAGGATCCCCGGATCAAGGACGGCATCTATCCGGCCGGCACGGTCGCGATGGCCAACACCGGCCAGCCGGACTCCGGTGGCAGCCAGTTCTTCCTGGTCTACCAGGACAGCAAGCTGGACCCGAAGTACACCCCTGTCGGCACCATCGGCGCCGAGGGCATGAAGGTGCTCAAGAAGATCGCCGGCGCCGGTGTGCAGGGCGGTGCCCCCGACGGTGCGCCCAACGCGACCGTCGTCATCGACAAGGCGACGGTGACCAAGTCCTGAGGCCCGCCCGGGTCTTCCGCCGTCCGCCGCGCCTCCCGCCGTGCCACGGGGCCCGATCCCCGCTCCGTACGGCGAAATTTCGGTCGCGCGGGATACGGACAGCCGGGCCACCGGTCGCCTATGTTGGCGTTGTGTAGGGTGCCTGATCCGACGGCTGCCCGCACCCAATCGATCAAGCCGTCGGACCGGTCAGGGCGCGGCCCTGCCGGAACAACTGTGGACGATGCCCGAGGGGCCGCGCACCGGCCCCGGCATCATGTGGAGGAGGCGCTGTGAGCAGCGACCCATGGGGCCGCGTCGATGAGACGGGGACTGTGTACGTGCGTACCGCCGACGGCGAGCAGGTCGTCGGCTCGTGGCAGGCGGGTTCCCCCGACGAGGCACTCGCCTACTTCGAGCGCAAGTACGAGGGCCTGGTCGTCGAGATCGGCCTCCTCGAGCGCCGGGTCAGGACCACCGACCTGTCGGCCAAGGACGCGACGACCGCGATCGACCACCTGCGGACGCAGGTAGACGAGCACCACGCGGTCGGCGATCTGGACGCGCTGCGCGTCCGGCTCGACAAGCTCGTGGCCACGGTCGAGACGCGCCGCGAGGAGCGCAAGGCCGCGAAGGCGAAGCAGTCCGACGAGGCCCGTACGGCCAAGGAGGCGCTGGTCGCCGAGGCCGAGGAGCTGGCCGCGAGCGAGCAGTGGCGGTCGGCCGGCGAGCGGCTGCGCGCCCTGGTCGACACCTGGAAGGGCCTGCCGCGGCTGGACCGCAAAGCGGACGACGAGCTGTGGCACCGCTTCTCGCACGCCCGCTCGGCGTTCTCCAAGCGGCGCAAGGCGCACTTCGCGTCGCTGGACGCCCAGCGCGAGGAGGCCCGCAAGGCCAAGGAGAAGCTGGTCGCCGAGGCCGAGTCGCTCTCCGGGTCCACCGACTGGGGCCCGACGGCCGCGCGTTACCGCGACCTGATGGCCGACTGGAAGGCCGCGGGCCGCGCCCAGCGCGAGGCGGAGGACGAGCTGTGGGCCCGCTTCCGGGGCGCGCAGGACGTCTTCTTCCAGGCGCGCGGCGAGGTGTTCGCCGAGCGCGACGCCGAGCAGCAGGTCAACCTCACCCGCAAGGAGGAGCTGGTCACCGAGGCCGAGAAGCTGCTCCCGGTGACGGACCTCAAGGCGGCGCGGGCGGCGTTCCGTTCGATCAACGAGCGCTGGGAGGCCGTGGGCCATGTGCCGCGGGACGCCCGGCCGAAGATCGAGGGCCGGATGCACACCGTCGAGCGCGCGCTCCAGGAGGCCGAGGAGAGCGAGTGGCGGCGCACCAACCCGGAGGCCCGGGCGCGTGCGGCCGGTCTGACCGGGCAGCTGCAGGCCGCGGTCGACAAGCTCCAGGAGCAGGCGGACAAGGCGCGTGCCGCGGGCAACGACGCCAAGGCCGACAAGCTCACCAAGGAGCTGGAGGGCCGCAAGGCGCTGCTGGACCAGGCCCTGAAGGGCCTGGAGGAGTTCGGCGGCTGAACGGGCCGAACGCCTGACGCGTGAAGTAAGGGGCTCCGGCTATGGCCGGAGCCCCTTACTCATGCGCTGCGACCCGGCTACGGCCTGCGGGCGGACGTCACGCGGTAGACGTCGTAGACACCCTCCACGCCCCGCACCGCCTTGAGGACGTGACCGAGGTGCTTGGGGTCGCCCATCTCGAAGGTGAAGCGCGAGGTCGCCACCCGGTCGCGGGAGGTCTGCACGGCGGCCGAGAGGATGTTGACGTGCTGGTCGGACAGGACGCGGGTGACGTCCGACAGCAGCCGGGACCGGTCCAGCGCCTCGACCTGGATGGCGACGAGGAAGACCGACGACTGGGTGGGCGCCCACTCGACCTCGAGGATCCGCTCGGGCTGCTGCGAGAGCGAGTCGACGTTGACGCAGTCCGCGCGGTGCACCGAGATGCCGTTGCCACGGGTGACGAAACCGATGATCGGGTCGCCCGGCACCGGCGTACAACAGCGGGCCAGCTTCACCCACACGTCGTCGACGCCCTTGACGACCACGCCCGGGTCCGCGCTGGAACGCCGCTTGGAGCGGCCGCGGATGGGCGCGGACTCCTCGATGTCCTCGGTGGCCGCGTCCTCCCCGCCCAGGGCCTGGACCAGCTTCTGCACGACGCCCTGCGCGGCGACGTGGCCCTCGCCGATGGCGGCGTAGAGGGAGGAGATGTCGGGGTAGCGCATCTCGTGCGCGAGGGTGACCAGCGAGTCGCCGGTGAGGATCCGCTGGATCGGCAGGTTCTGCTTGCGCATGGCGCGCGCGATGGCGTCCTTGCCCTGCTCGATGGCCTCGTCGCGGCGCTCCTTGGAGAACCAGGCGCGGATCTTGTTGCGGGCGCGCGGTGACTTGACGAAGCCGAGCCAGTCGCGGGACGGGGCGGCGCCGGGGGCCTTGGAGGTGAAGACCTCGACCAGGTCGCCGTTGTCCAGGGTCGATTCGAGGGGGACGAGCCGGCCGTTGACCCGGGCGCCTATGGTGCGGTGGCCGACCTCGGTGTGCACGGCGTAGGCGAAGTCGACCGGGGTGGCCCCGGCCGGGAGCGCTATGACATCGCCCTTGGGCGTGAAGACGAAGACCTCATTGCGCGAGAGGTCGAAGCGCAGGGACTCCAGGAACTCCCCCGGGTCCTCGGTCTCCTTCTGCCAGTCCAGCAACTGCCGCAGCCAGGCCATGTCATTGACGGTGTCCTGGTTCTTCCCGGCGTTCTTCGGCACGTCGGTGCGGACCTTGGAGGCCCCGGCGACGGCTTCCTGCTTGTACTTCCAGTGCGCGGCGATGCCGTACTCCGCGCGCCGGTGCATGTCGAAGGTGCGGATCTGCAGCTCTACGGGCTTGCCGCTGGGACCTATGACCGTCGTGTGCAGCGACTGGTACATGTTGAACTTCGGCATCGCGATGTAGTCCTTGAACCGCCCCGGGACCGGGTTCCACCGGGCGTGGACGGTGCCGAGCGCCGCGTAGCAGTCGCGGACGGTGTCGACGAGGACGCGGATGCCCACCAGGTCGTAGATCTCGGCGAAGTCGCGGCCCCGCACGATCATCTTCTGGTAGACGCTGTAGTAGTGCTTCGGGCGGCCGGTGACGGTGGCCTTGATCCGGGCGGCGCGCAGGTCGGCCTGGACCTCGTCGGTGACGATCGCCAGGTATTCGTCCCGCTTGGGGGCGCGCTCGGCGACGAGGCGGACGATCTCGTCGTACATCTTGGGGTAGAGGATCGCGAAGGCGAGGTCCTCCAGCTCCCACTTGATGGTGTTCATGCCCAGCCGGTGCGCCAGCGGGGCGTAGATCTCCAGCGTCTCGCGGGCCTTCTTCTCCTGCTTCTCCCGCTTGAGATAGCGCATGGTGCGCATGTTGTGCAGGCGGTCGGCGAGCTTGATGACCAGGACGCGCGGGTCCTTGGCCATGGCGACGACCATCTTGCGCACGGTCTCGGCCTGCGCGGCCTCGCCGAACTTGACCCGGTCGAGCTTGGTGACGCCGTCGACCAGCAGGGCGACCTGATCGCCGAAGTCACGGCGCAGGGTGTCCAGGCCGTACTCGGTGTCCTCGACGGTGTCGTGCAGCAGGCCCGCCATCAGCGTGGCCGGGTCCATGCCCAGTTCGGCGAGGATCGTGGTCACCGCGAGGGGGTGCGTGATGTACGGGTCGCCGCTCTTGCGCTTCTGCCCACGGTGCCAGCGCTCGGCGACCTGATAGGCCCGCTCGATCTGCCGCAGCGTCGCGGTGTCGGCCTTGGGGTCGTTGCCGCGCACGACGCGCAGCAGCGGTTCGAGCACCGGGTTGTACGGGCTGGAGCGCTGGACGCCCAGGCGGGCGAGGCGGGCCCGTACGCGGCTGGAGGAGCCGGAGCGCGGGGCGGGTCCCTGCGGGGCGGTGGGCCGGACGGGTGAGGCACCCGCGGGCACGACGGCCGCCTTGCCCGCACCGTCGGCGGGCTGCGCGCCCGGCATGACCTCGGAAGGCTTGGGGGCCTTGGGCGCCGCGGGAGCCGTGCGGCCCTCGGGCTCAGGCGCGCTGTCGGGGCGGCCCTGGGGCGTGCCCGTGGCCGCCGCGGCCTCGGGAGACGGCTTGTCCGGCTGTGCGGCGGTGAGCGGCTGGGCCTCGTCTGGCAAGAGCACTCCTCATGCGGGTCCGGCCCCCCGTTCAGGTCCGGACTGCCATGGTATCGAGCCGGGCGGCGTGACCGCCGCGCGCCCGGGTCGGTGACAGGCGAAAACGCGGGGCGGGCACCGGATCTTCCCGGTGCCCGCCCCGCGTCGTCGTGCGCGACGCCGCTGTCCCGTACAGGTCAGAGCGTGATCAGCGCCTCCAGCGGCGCGCCGCCGAGGCCCTCGGCCAGCCGCTGCCGGCCGTCGAGGAAGCCGAGCTCCATCAGCACGGCGACGCCCGCGACCTCGGCACCGGCCCGGCGGATCAGCTGGAGCGCCGCCTCCGCCGTGCCGCCGGTGGCCAGCACGTCGTCGATGACGAGCACCCGGTCGCCCGGACCCACCGCGTCGGCGTGCATCTCGATCTCGGCCGTGCCGTACTCCAGCTCGTACGACTGCGCGAGGCAGGCTCCGGGGAGCTTGCCGGCCTTGCGTACGGGGATGAAGCCGACGCCGGCGCGGACGGCGGCCGGGGCGCCCAGGATGAACCCGCGGGCCTCCAGGCCGACGACCTTGGTCGCGCCCAGGCGTTCGCAGAGCCCGGCGAAGGTGTCGGTGAGCAGGCCGAACGCCTCGGCGTCCGCGAGCAGCGGGGTGATGTCCTTGAACATCACGCCCGGCTTCGGGTAGTCCGGCACGTCGTGGATGTGCGCCAGCAGCGCCTCACGCAGCTTCTCGTCGGTCATGCCGACCTCCACGGCGCTCATCGGCGCTTCCCCGAGGGACGGCCGCGGCCGCCGCGGTTGCGGGGCGTGGCCTGGCGGACGATTCCGGCCGGAGCGGGGTCCTCGGGCTCCTCGTCGCCGGTCACGGCGTCCTGCGGCTCGCCCTCGCCCGACTCGGCCTTGGCCGTCGCGGCGGCGCGCTTGGCCGCCACCCGCTTGGCCAGGGCCCGCATCTGCGGGTCGCGCTCCTTGAGATCGGCGACCAGCGGGGTGGCGATGAAGATCGAGGAGTACGCGCCGGCCGCGAGGCCGACGAAGAGGGCGAGGGAGATGTCGTTGAGCATGCCCGCGCCCAGGAAGCCGCCGCCGATGAAGAGCAGGCCGGCGACCGGCAGCAGCGCCACGACGGTGGTGTTGATGGAGCGCACCAGGGTGCCGTTGAGGCTGCGGTTGGCGATCTCGCTGTAGGTCCAGCGGGTCTGCTTGGTGATGTCCTTCGAGCTCTCCTTCAGACCGTCGAAGACGACGACGGTGTCGTAGAGGGAGTAACCGAGGATGGTCAGCAGACCGATCACCGTGCCCGGGGTGACCTCGAAGCCCACCAGGGCGTACACCCCGACGGTGATGGTGAGGTCGTGGATCAGGGCGATGAGGGCGGCGACGGCCATCCGCCACTCGAAGGCGATCGCGAGGTAGATCACCACGAGGATCATGAAGACCGCCAGGCCCGTCCAGGCCTTGTTGGCGATCTGGTCACCCCAGCTGGGGCCGACGATATCGGCGTTGATCTTGTTCAGCGGGACGTCGAGCTTCTTGGCCAGCGCCGCCTGGGTCGTCCGCGACTGGTCGGTGGACAGCTCGCTGACCTGGACGCGCAGCGTCTTGTTGCCGAGCTTCTGGACGATGGCCGGGTGGCCGGAGGCGTCCTGCGCCGTCCGCTGGGCCTGCTCGGCCGAGACGGAGGTGCTGGGCGTGGTGAAGACCGCGCCGCCGGAGAACTCGATGCCCATGTTCAGGCCGCGCACGGCCAGGCCGACGATGGCCGTGATCGTGATGAGGATCGAGATGCCGTACCAGATCTTCCGCTTGCCGACGAAGTCGTAGCCGACCTCACCGCGGTAGAGCCGGGCGCCGAGGTTGCCGAGTTTCGACATCTCACGCCTCCTTGGGGTCGACGGGGGCGGAGGGGCGGCGGGACGCCCGCAGCGGCGGCTTGGCGCCGAGCCGCTTGGGGTCGAGCCCGGACCACGGATGGCCGCTGGCGAAGAACTTGCGGCGCGCGAGGAGCGTCATGAGCGGCTTGGTGAAGAGGAAGACCACGACGACGTCGAGGAGCGTGGTCAGACCGAGGGTGAACGCGAAGCCCTGGACCTTGCCGACGGTGACGATGAAGAGCACCGCGGCGGCGAGGAAGGACACGAAGTCGGAGACCAGGATCGTGCGGCGGGCACGCGGCCAGCCCCGCTCGACGGCCGGGCGCAGCGAACGGCCCTCCCGGATCTCGTCACGGATGCGTTCGAAGTAGACGATGAAGGAGTCGGCGGTGATACCGATCGCGACGATGGCACCGCAGACGGCCGGCAGGTTCAGCGCGAAGCCGATGGCCTGTCCCAGCAGCACCATGATCACGTAGGTGAGGATCGCGGAGCACAGGAGGCTGGCGAGGGCGACGAGCGCGAGGCCGCGGTAGTACGCCACCAGGTAGATGATCACCAGGGCGAGGCCGATGGCACCGGCGATGAGACCGGCGCGCAGCTGCTCGCCGCCGAGCGCCGCGGTGACGGTCGTCTCGGTCTCGACGCTGAAGGACAGCGGCAGGGCACCGTAGGACAGCACGTTGGCCAGGTCCTGGGCGCTCTGCTGGGTGAAGCCGCCGGAGATCTCCGCCTGGCCGCCGTTGATCGAGCTGGAGACGGAGGGGTCGGAGACGACCTCGCCGTCCAGGACGATCGCGAACTGGTTCTGCGGGGACTGCTTGGAGGCCAGCTGGCCGGTCACGTCGGCGAACTTCTTGGAGCCGCCGGAGGTGAACTTCAGCTGGACGAGCCAGCCGCGGCCCTGCTGGCTGTCGAAGACGGCCGAGGCGCTGCTGACGCCGGTGCCCTCCACGGACACCGGGCCGAGGATCTCCTTGGCGGAGCCGTCCTTCTTGCACGCGGCGATCATGTCGGTCGCCGCGGAGCGCGCGGCGGCCTCGCTCGCGTTGGAGCGGCCTTCCTTGGTGGAGCAGTCCAGCGCGTCGAGCTTCTTCTGGAGCGCGGCGACGTCGGCGGGGGGCGGCGAGGGGTTGTTGTCCTGCTTGGACTTGTCGTCCTTCTTCGCACCCTTGTCGTCCGTGCCCGCGGAGGCGGAGGCGCTCGGGGTGGTGGCGGCGTCGGCCTTCAGGGCGTCGGTGACGGCGCGGCCCTGCGGAGCGGTGCTGGCGGACGGGGAGCCGGACGGCTTGTTCTTGTCGTCCTTGCTCTTGTCACCGGCCTTATCCTTGCCCCCGGCGGAGGGGCTGGAGTTGGGCTCGGGGGTCTTGGCACCGGGGGCCACGCTCAGCACGGGCCTAAAGCCCAGCTTGGCGGTCGTGCCGACCTGCTGCCGGGCCTGCTCGGCGTTCGTCCCCTTGGGGATGTTCACGACGATGTGGTCGCGGCCCTGCGTCTGAACCTCGGCCTCGGTGACACCGAGGCCGTTGACACGCCGCTCGATGATGCCGACGGCCGTGTTCATGTTGGTGTCGTTGATCGCATTGGGCTTGCCGGGTTCGTTCTTGGCCTTCAGCGTGAAGCTGGTGCCACCAGCGAGGTCGATACCCAGCCGCGGGGTGGTGCGCCCGGAGGCGAACATTCCCCCGGTGAGCGCCACCATGGCGATCAGGATCAGGGCCAGGACACGGCCCGGCCTGCCCTGGCCGCCCGGGGACCTGCGGCCCTTCTTCGGTGCTGCCACCTTGTCGTTTCTCCCTGTCCAACCGTCCGGCGTCGGAGGTTTCCCGGACGGCCACGAAGTGTTGTGGGGACCTGCCCCCGCCGGAGCCTAGACCGAAAGGGAACCGCGGCGCACTGATCGGTGAGTGCTCCGCGGTTCCCGGGTGGTGCTACTTGGCGTCGGTGTCGCCCGGCTTGCCGTCCCGCTCGGCGTCCCCGGCCTCGGCCGTGCCCGCCTCGGCGGCCTTCTCGCCCTTGTCGGCCTTGTCCTCGGCGGGGGTCTCCTTGCCGAGGTCGATCTTCTTCTCGGCCGGGGTGTCGGTCTCGGTCAGCGACGAGGCGTCGTCCGGGACGACAGGGGTCTCGGACTCGTCACCCTCGATGCCGTGGACGATGCGGTTGTACTCGTCGTCCTGGAGAACGGCGCCGATGGAGTTCTTCGCGAAGATGGCGTGCACACCAGGGGCGATCTCGAGGAGGACCGAGTCGTCGTTGACCTCCTTGACGGTGGCGTACATGCCGCCGATCGTCCGCACGCCGGTGCCCGGCTGCATCTGGTCGCGCATCGACGCAGCCTGACGCTGCTTGTTCTTTGCCGACCGGGTCATCAGGAACATGGCCCCGATAAGCACGATGAACGGCAGGAGAGTCATGATATTCACGGGACGGGGTTTCCTTCACACGACCACGGAGGCGCGGCCTGGTCTACGGGGGTGGTATGCCGCACCGATACGGACGGCATCGGCGGAGTCTAAGCGAGTCCGCGCCTAGGGAACAACGCTCAGCATGGCACCGGGGTTCCTGACCGGACCAGCCCACGCGCCGTCACGCGTCGAACAGCCCCGGTCCCCCGGCCCCGCCCGCCGGCCGCCGCGGCGCCTCCAGACCGAGGTGTGCCCAGGCCGCGGGCGTGGCGACGCGGCCCCTGGGCGTACGGGCCAGCAGCCCTTCCCGTACGAGGAAGGGCTCGGCGACCTCCTCGACGGTCTCGCGCTCCTCGCCCACGGCGACGGCGAGGGTGGAGAGGCCGACGGGGCCGCCGCCGAAGAGCTTGAGCAGCGCGGTCAGCACGGCGCGGTCCAGCCGGTCGAGGCCGCGGGCGTCGACCTCGTAGACATCGAGCGCCTGTGCGGCGACCTCCTGGGTGATGAAACCGTCGGCCTTGACCTGGGCGTAGTCACGGACGCGGCGCAGGAGGCGGTTGGCGATGCGGGGCGTGCCCCGGGAGCGGCCGGCGATCTCGGCCGCGCCTTCCGCGTCGGTCTCGACGTCGAGCAGGCGGGCCGACCGGTGGATGACGCGCTCCAGCTCGGCGGGGGCGTAGAACTCCATATGGCCGGTGAAGCCGAAGCGGTCGCGCAGCGGGGGCGGCAGCAGCCCGGCGCGGGTGGTCGCGCCGACGAGGGTGAAGGGCGGCAGCTCCAGCGGGATGGCGGTGGCGCCGGGGCCCTTGCCGACGATGACGTCGACCCGGAAGTCCTCCATCGCCATGTAGAGCATCTCCTCGGCGGGCCGGGACATGCGGTGGATCTCGTCGAGGAAGAGCACCTCACCCTCGGTGAGGGAGGACAGGATCGCCGCGAGGTCACCGGCGTGCTGGATGGCGGGGCCGGAGGTGATGCGGATGGGGGCGCCCATCTCGGCCGCGATGATCATCGAGAGGGTGGTCTTGCCGAGCCCCGGGGCGCCGGAGAGCAGGACGTGGTCGGCCGTGGCGTTACGGGCGCGCGCGGCCTTCAGGACGAGGTCGAGCTGCTCCCGCACACGCTCCTGGCCGACGAACTCACCGAGGTCCTTCGGGCGCAGGGCGGCCTCGACCGCCTGCTCCTCGCCGTCGGCGGTGGTGCCGACCAGCCGGTCGGCTGCGGCGGATGCGGGGTCGTCTTCCCAGTTCACGGGTGGTGCCTCACGATTCGTGACGGTCGGGCTGCGGCGTTCGTCCGGGCCGGGGCGGCGCGCGGGCCCCGGCGGCCGGTCACCGGGCCCGGTTCAGGGTCTGGAGGGCCGCGCGCAGCAGCTGTCCGACCTGGGGCACGGCGCCCGCGGCCACCGTGGCCTCGGCCTGCGGTGCCACGGCCGACACGGCCTCGCCCGCCTCGCGCGCGGCGTAGCCCAGGCCGACGAGTGCCGCGTGCAGCTGCTCGCGCCACCCGGCGGCGCCGGAGGCGGCCGCGCCCGGTCCCGCGGCGGCGCCGGACCCGATCGGCTCGCCGAGGCGGTCCTTGAGCTCCAGGAGCAGCTTCTGCGCGCCCTTCTTGCCGATGCCGGGCACGGCGGTGAGCGCCTTCTCATCACCGGTGGAGACGGCGCGGCGCAGGGCGTCCGGGGAGTGCACGGCGAGCATGGCCTGGGCCAGCCGCGGGCCGACGCCGCTGGCGGTCTGGAGCAGCTCGAAGACCTGCCGCTCGTCGTCGTCGGCGAAGCCGTAGAGCGTGAGGGAGTCCTCGCGCACCACGAGGGAGGTCGCGAGCTTCGCCTCCTGGCCGATCCGCAGGCCGGAGAGGGTGTTCGGGGTGCACAGGACGGCCATGCCGATGCCGCCGACCTGGACGACGGCGGTGTCGGGGGCCAGGGCCGCGACCGGCCCGGAGACGAAGGCGATCATGCGGTGCCCTTCAGGTTGCGTACGGCCGCGTCCCGCGGGCGCGTGGTGCGGCGGTGGGCGGCGACGGCCTCCTGGAGGCGGTTGGTCGCGGGGGCCCGCCAGATATGACAGATGGCGAGAGCGAGGGCGTCGGCGGCGTCGGCCGGCTTGGGCGGCGCGTCGAGCCGGAGCAGGCGGGTGACCATCGCGCCGACCTGCGCCTTGTCGGCCCGGCCCGAGCCGGTGACGGCGGCCTTGACCTCGCTGGGGGTGTGCAGGGCGACGGGCAGGCCGCGGCGGGCCGCGCAGAGCATGGCCACGGCGCTGGCCTGCGCGGTGCCCATCACCGTGCTCACGTTGTGCTGGCTGAAGACCCGCTCCACGGCCACGAATTCGGGGCGGTGCTCGTCCAGCCACTGCTCCATGCCGCGCTCGATGAGCACGAGGCGGTCGGCGACCGGGGCGTCGGCAGGCGTCCGCACGACGCCCACGCCGAGCATGCGCAGCGGCCGCCCGGCGACGCCGTCGACCACGCCGATGCCGCACCGGGTCAGCCCCGGGTCGACCCCCAGCACCCGCATCGCGTGCCCTCCCCTTCGCCGTACGGCCGTGTGTTCCCGCTGCCGTCGCAGGCTATCGGCTGCCACTGACAACGGCGGATCACGCCGACGGGCCGACGGGTGGTGTCCCGTCGGCCCGTCGGTGAGCCCGTCGCGCGTGCCTGTGCGTCAGGCGTCGACCTTGGCCATGACCTCGTCGGAGACGTCGAAGTTGGCGAAGACGTTCTGCACGTCGTCGCTGTCCTCCAGCGCGTCGATCAGCTTGAAGATCTTGCGCGCGCCATCCTCGTCGAGCTCCACCTGCATGGTGGGCACGAAGTTGGCCTCGGCGGAGTCGTAGTCGATGCCCTGCTCCTGGAGCGCGCTGCGGACGGCGACCATGTCCGTGGCCTCGCTGAGGATCTCGAAGGACTCACCGAGGTCGTTGACCTCCTCGGCACCCGCGTCCAGGACCGCGCCGAGGACGTCGTCCTCGGTGAGCTCGCCCTTGGGGACGATGACGACGCCCTTGCGGTTGAAGAGGTAGGACACCGAGCCCGGGTCGGCCATCGAGCCGCCGTTGCGCGTCATGGCGACGCGGACGTCGGAGGCGGCGCGGTTGCGGTTGTCGGTGAGGCACTCGATGAGCACGGCGACACCGTTCGGGCCGTAGCCCTCGTACATGATCGTCTCGTAGTCGGCGCCGCCCGCCTCGAGACCGGCGCCGCGCTTGACGGCGCTGTCGATGTTCTTGTTCGGGACCGAGCTCTTCTTCGCCTTCTGGATGGCGTCGAACAGCGTCGGGTTGCCGGCCGCGTCGGCGCCGCCGGTGCGGGCGGCGACCTCGATGTTCTTGATCATCTTCGCGAAGAGCTTGCCGCGCTTGGCGTCGATCACGGCCTTCTTGTGCTTAGTCGTAGCCCATTTAGAGTGGCCGGACATCCGCCTGTCTCCTTCGCGTAACCAAATTCTGAACGAACGACTGTGATCCTACCGGGATCGGCCCACCGGTCTCCCAACGCCCACCCTCAGGCGGCGTCGGCGCGCACGCCCCCGTTGCCCGGGACGAGCTCCGCGCGGGCGTGGTTCCGGGCGATCTCCACGAACAGCGCGTGCACGCGGTGGTCGCCGGTGAGCTCCGGGTGGAAGGACGTCGCGAGCACGTTGCCCTGCCGCACGGCGACCGTGTGGCCGCCGTAGGTGGCGAGCACCTCGGCGCCCGCGCCGACGGACTCGACCCAGGGCGCGCGGATGAAGACGCCCTCGACGGGGCCGCCCTCCACGCCGGACACCTCGACGGACGCCTCGAAGGACTCGTTCTGGCGGCCGAAGGCGTTGCGGCGCACGATCATGTCGATGCCGCCCAGGGTCTCCTGGTCCTCGCGGCCGTCCAGGAGCTTGTCCGCGACCATGATCATTCCGGCGCAGGTGCCGTAGACGGGCAGCCCGGCCCGTACGCGCTCGCGCAGCGGCTCCAGCATGCCGAAGGCGACGGCCAGCTTGGACATGGTGGTGGACTCGCCACCGGGGATCACCAGTCCGTCGAGGCCGTCGAGTTCCTCGGGGCGGCGGACCGGGCGCGCGACGGCGTCGGCCGCGGCGAGGGCGATCAGGTGCTCGCGGACGTCACCCTGGAGGGCGAGCACGCCGATGACGGGGCTGTCGGCGGTGGACACGGTGGGTACCTCTCAACGCGGGACGGCCGGTGGGCGGCCCGCAGCTGCGGGCCGCCCACCGGTTCGGGACAACGGGATTACCAGCCGCGGTTGGCGTAGCGCTCCGACTCGGGGAGGGTGTCGCAGTTGATGCCGACCATGGCCTCGCCCAGGTTGCGGGAGACGTCCGCGATGACGCTCGGGTCGTCGTAGAACGTGGTGGCCTTCACGATGGCCGCGGCGCGCTTGGCCGGGTCACCGGACTTGAAGATGCCGGAGCCGACGAACACGCCCTCCGCGCCGAGCTGGCGCATCAGCGCGGCGTCGGCGGGGGTGGCGACACCACCGGCGGAGAACAGCACGACCGGCAGCTTGCCGAGCTCGGCGACCTCCTTGACGAGCTCGTACGGGGCGCGCAGCTCCTTGGCGGCGGCGTACAGCTCGTTGTTGTCGTAACCGCGCAGGCGGGCGATCTCGCCCTTGATCTGACGCAGGTGACGCACGGCCTCGACGACGTTGCCGGTGCCGGCCTCGCCCTTCGAACGGATCATGGCCGCGCCCTCGGCGATCCGGCGCAGCGCCTCGCCCAGGTTGGTGGCACCGCAGACGAAGGGGGTGGTGAAGGCCCACTTGTCGCTGTGGTTGACCTCGTCGGCCGGGGTGAGGACCTCGGACTCGTCGATGTAGTCGACACCGAGGGACTGGAGCACCTGGGCCTCGACGAAGTGCCCGATGCGGGACTTGGCCATCACCGGGATGGAGACGGCGTCGATGATGCCGTCGATCATGTCCGGGTCGGACATCCGGGCCACGCCGCCGTCCTTGCGGATGTCCGCGGGGACCCGCTCCAGGGCCATGACCGCGACAGCGCCCGCGTCCTCGGCGATCTTGGCTTCCTCGGGCGTGACGACGTCCATGATCACACCGCCCTTGAGCTGCTCGGCCATGCCGCGCTTGACGCGCGCGGTGCCGGTCTCGGGGGTGGTGGGGCTGGGGGACGTGCTGGACACGTTGTGACCTCGCTATCAAGGGCGGTGATGCTGCTCCCTCATACAAACGGCCACCTGGGTCCAGGAAAAAGGGCCAATCCGAGGACGGTGGCTTGTCGGGCGCGGGTGACCGGCGGCTTCACGGAGGTCAGGGCGGGGCGCGGGCGGGGTGTGCGGGTTGGGCGGGCGCATGGGCCGAGTGGGATGTACGGGCCGGGCGGGACGGGACGTACGGGCCGGGCGGCTCGCGGGGTGGGCGGGGCGGGGGCCGGGCGGAGCGGAGCACGCGGGCTGGGCAGGACGTACGGGCCTGGTGCGCGGACCGGGCGGAGCGCGCAGCCCGGCGGCGGGCTGGGCCGGGGCGGCCAGTGGGTGGCTCGACCGTTGCCTGGGCGGCCCCCAGGGCGGGCGCGGGTCGGGGCGAGTGCGGGCGTCAGGCCCGGGGCGGCCCCAGACCGGGCACGGGCGTCCGGCCGGGTCAGCCGCAGGCGGGTGCGCGGATCCTGTCAGCCGCGAACAGGCGCGGGACAGGACCTCCCCGGGTCGGTCGCGCGCGGCCGCCGGACCGACCGGTCAGCCGCGGGCGCGCGAAGGCACCCCCGTCGATCGTGGGCGGGTGAAGGCACCCCCGGTCAGTCGTGGGCTCCGTGGCCCAGGGCGACCGGCGGCTCGTCGTCCATCTCGAAGGCGAGGGGGAACGGCGCGTGACCCGCCAGCCGGAACCACCGCACCACCCGGTGGGTACGGACCGCCCGGGCCGCGCGGACCGCGTCGTTGTGGAAGCGCCGTGCCATGGGCACCTTGCGGACGGCCGCCGTCAGCTCGCCGAGCGACTCCTCACCGCCCGGCGCCGCCCGTACCGCCTCGACCTGCGGCACCTCGGCGAAGACCGCGCGCAGCGCCTGGCTCAACTCGCTCTCGGCGACCTCGCGGTGCTCCTCCTCTGCCTGCCGGGCCGCGTGCGCGGCCTGGTAGAGCACGATCGAGGCGGCCGGGTCGAGGACCCCGGCCGTGGCCAGCTCCTGGGCGACCGAGGTGCGCCGCAGCAATTGGGCGTCCAGCGCGGCGCGCGTGGCGTCGATACGGCTGTGCAGGCGGTCCAGCCGGCCGGCGGTCCAGCTCAGATAGACGCCGATGACGACGAGCGCGACGACGATCCAGATCACAGTGGTCACGCCGGCCCACGTTACCGCTCGCGGGCGAGCCGGCTCCGCGCCCGGCCTCCACCCACGGGTGGACCCGGCCACGCCCGGACATCCACCCGGATGTCGACCCTGGCGCCGATCCGCCTCCACCCGGGCAGCGCCTAACTTCGGGATCAGGACGCCGCACCCACGGAGGCACCCATGGAACCGCACTCCAAGCGAGCTCTGCTCGTCCCCCTGGCCGTCGACATCGGGCTCCCGCTCGCGCTGTATTACGTGATGCGGGCGCAGGGAGCGGCCCAGTGGCAGGCCCTCCTGATCAGCGGTGTGTTCCCGGCCGCACACGCGCTCGGCACGGCCGTCGTCCGCCGGCGCCTGGAGTTCTTCGACCTGTTCGTCGTCGGGCTGCTCGCCCTCTCCGCCGCTACCTCACTGATCAGCGGTAATCCGCGGGTGCTGCTCCTGAAGGACGCCGCGCTGCCGGCGCTGCTGGGCATATGGATCCTGGCCACGCTCTTCACCGCACGGCCCTTCGCCTTCCGGCTCGGTGAACGGCTGCGCACCGGAGCCGCGGTGGAGGACGCCGAGCGCGCCTGGCACGTGATGCCGGAGTACCGCGCGGCGCTGCGCGGGCTGACGGCCTTCTGGGGCTGTGTGCAGTTGCTGGACGCGGCCCTGAGCACGGTGCTGGCGCTGACCCTGCCGGTCGACGTGGTGCCCTTGATCGGGCGAATAGAGTCCTTCACCCTGCTGGGCCTGGTGGTCGTGGCCACGGTGCGGCGCAGCAAGCGCTTCCGGGCCGTGCACGGGCGGTCCCTGTTCGGCACGGCCGGATCCGGCTCCCGGGAGCGCCTGGCAGAGGCTCCGGAAGAGGTTCCGAGCAAGGTCTGAGCACGGGCGGGCCCCGGTGCTCCGGGGCTCGCCGCCGGCTGGTCCGGTCAGTCCCTCGCCAGCCCGAAGCGGGCGAAGAGGCCGGTGCGTTCGTCGGCGGCGACCGAGGCCGCACCGGCGGTCACCGTCTCGTAGACCGCCAGGATGTCCGCGCCGACCCGCGACCAGTCGAAGCGGCGCACGTGCTTGCTGCCCCGCTCGCTGAGCCCGGCCCGCCGCGCGGGGTCGCCCAGCAGCCGTACGGCGGCGGCGGCCAGCGCGTCCGCGTCCTCGTTGGCGAACAGCTCGCCCGCCGACCCCTGGTCGAGCACCTGCGCGAAGGCGTCCAGGTCGCTGGCGAGGACGACCGCGCCCGCGGACATCGCCTCGACGAGGATGATGCCGAAGGACTCGCCGCCGGTGTTCGGCGCCACGTAGACGTCGACGCTGCGCAGCAGCCGTGCCTTGTCCTCGTCGCTGACCATGCCGAGGAATTCGACGCGGTCCCGCATCTCCCGGGGCAGGCTCGCGACGGCTTCCTCCTCGTCGCCCCGCCCGGCCACCAGGAGCCGGGTGCCGGGGCACTCCGCGAGGATCTTCGGCAGGGCGCGCATCAGGACGGGCAGGCCCTTGCGGGGCTCGTCGATGCGGCCCACGAAGCCGATGGTCGGGGCCTCGGCAGTGCCCTGCCACTCCTCCTTGGGCGTGGCGCGGGCGAAGAAGTCCACGTCGACGCCGTTGGGGATGACGACGGCGTCGCCGCCCAGGTGCTCGACGAGCGTCCGGCGGGCGTATTCGCTCACCGCGATCCGCGCGCTGATCTTCTCCAGCGCCGGCTGGAGGATCGGATAGGCCGCGATCATGGCGCGTGAGCGCGGGTTGGAGGTGTGGAAGGTCGCCACGATCGGGCCCTGCGCGGCCCAGCAGGTCAGCAGTCCCAGGGAGGGGGAGGTGGGTTCATGGATATGGATGACGTCGAAGTCGCCGTCGTGCAGCCAGCGGCGCACCCGCGCGGCCGACAGGAAGCCGAAGTTCAGCCGGGCCACCGAGCCGTTGTAGGGCACCGGCACGGCGCGGCCCGCCGAGACGACGAAGGGCGGCAGCGGCGTCTCGTCGTCCGCCGGGGCCAGCACGGAGACCTCGTGGCCCAGCCGGATGAGGTGCTCGGCCAGGTCCCTGATGTGGAACTGGACGCCGCCGGGGACATCCCACGAATAAGGACAGACGATCCCGATCCTCAAGGCTTCTCCGTTCCGGAGCTCTTGTCGGTGGGCTCATCATCGCGCCGTTCGAGGTCGGCGAGCCACAGTCGCTGGAGCATATGCCAGTCCTGGGGGTGCTCGGCGATGCCTGAGGCGAAGGCGTCCGCGAGCTGCTGGGTCATGACGGCGGCCTTCTCCGCGCGGGTGCCCGTCTCGGGCACCTCCACCGGAGCGTGGATCTTCCCGCGCATCACGGGCGAGCTGTCGTACCAGAGGGTCACCGGGAGCAGCAGCGCACCGGTCTGCACCGCCAGCATCGCGGGTCCCGCAGGCATCTTCGCGGCCTCGCCGAAGAACTTGACCTCTATCCCGGAGGAGGACAGGTCGCGGTCGGCCACCAGGCAGACCAGCCCCCCGGAACGCAGCCGCCGCGCGAGCGTCCCGAAGGCGCTGCCGCCCGCGTGCGGGAGCACCTCCATACCGAGCCCCTCGCGGTAGGCCACGAACCGGTCGTAGAGCGACTCCGGCTTGAGCCGCTCGGCGACGGTGGTGAAGGGGACCCCGAGCCGGGTGGTGACCCAGGCGCCCGCGAGGTCGTAGTTGCCCATGTGGGGCAGGGCGAGCACCACACCGCGGCCGCTCGCCAGTCCCTCCTCCAGCCGGTGCAGGTCCTCCGGGGAGAAGCCCTCGCGGATCCGCTCCGCGCTCCAGGCAGGCAGCCGGAAGGACTCCATCCAGTAGCGCATGTACGAGCGCATGCCCGCGCGCGAGAGCTGGGCCAGGCGCCCCGGGCCGGCGTCGGGCAGCACCCGGGCGAGGTTGGCCTCCAGGCGCAGCACGCCCTTGCCGCGCCGCTTCCAGACCGTGTCCGCCATCCGCCGCCCCAGCGCGACGGCCACGGGCTCCGGGAGTTTCCTGACCGTGGCCCAGCCGAGCCCGTAGAGGGCGTCGGTCAGCTGCTCCCTCACGCGGCCCCGTCCTCCCGGCCCTCCGTGGCGGCCGCGACGGCGTCCGCCTCGGCGGCCTCCCGGCGCACGGTCACCACGCGCTGGACCAGCGTGACCAGGCTGCCGACGGCCACGATCCACAGCGCGACGGGCAGCAGGTACTGGATGCCGGGCACGCCGAACTTGTGCAGGCCGGCGAAGCCGCAGGCCACCAGCGAGATGACGAGCCGCTCGGCCCGCTCGACCAGACCGTCGACGTTCACCGGCAGGCCGATGCTCTCGCCGCGCGCCTTGGTGTAGGAGACCACCTGGCCGCTGGCCAGGCAGAAGATCGTGACCGCGCACAGGGTGAGGCTGTCGCCCCGCCCGGCGTACCACAGGGCCAGGCCGCCGAAGATCGCCGCGTCGGCCACCCGGTCGAGCGTGGAGTCCAGGAAGGCACCCCAGCGGCTGGACCGGCCGAGCTGGCGGGCCATGTTGCCGTCGACCAGGTCGGAGAAGACGAACAGCGTGATGACGACCGTGCCCCAGAAGAACTCACCCTGGGGGTAGAAGACCAGCGCGCCCGCCATCACACCGCCGGTCCCGATGAGGGTGACCGCGTCGGGGCTGACGCCCAGGCGGATGAGCAGGGCGGCGAACGGCGTGAGAACACGCGTGAAGAACGCACGCGCGTACTTGTTCAGCATGGCCTTCCCGGAGGGTCGTGGCGGGCCGCGTGGTCAGGAGGCCACCGGCTGGCCCATCGTAGCCAGGCGGCCGGGGGCCGCCACGCACGCATCACTCCACCCGGCCCCCGACCCCCTCGCCACGGCCGCGCCACAACACCGTCACGGCGCGTTCCCTGCCCGTTTCCAGGCCGTTTCCGGCCACTCCCGCCCGCCGCTGAAGAACCGCTTCCGGTATACGGCTGCGTGTGCGATGTATGGACGCAGCGTTACCGCAGTGGAAAGCTCGAAGTACCGCAGGTGTCGACCGGGAGGCGGGACACACATGGGCGAGAAGACGGGCACGTACCCAGGGGCCGCGGGCAGGGCGGTAGCGGCCGACCGGCCGAGCCAGGTGCGCAACGTGGTGCTGGTCGGCCACAGCGGCTCCGGAAAGACCACACTCGTGGAAGCACTGGCCCTGGCCACCGGAGCCGTCAACCGGGCGGGCCGGGTCGAGGACGGCGGCGCCCTCTCCGACTACGACGAGATCGAGCACCGCCAGCAGCGCTCCGTACAGCTGTCCCTGGTCCCCGTCGAATGGGCCGGGATCAAGATCAACCTCCTGGACGCACCCGGCTACGCCGACTTCGTCGGCGAGCTGAGGGCCGGTCTGCGCGCCGCGGACGCGGCCCTCTTCGTCGTCTCCGCCGCCGAGGGCACCGAGGGCATCACCGGCGCCACCCGCATGGTCTGGGAGGAGTGCGCCGCCGTCGGCATGCCCCGCGCGATCGTGATCACCCACCTGGAGGCCGCGCGCGCCGACTTCGAGGCGATGACCGAGACCTGCCGCACCGCCTTCGGCGACGACTCCCCGGACCGGGTGCTGCCGCTCTACCTCCCCCTGCACGGCCCCGAGGGGCCCGACGGCCACCGCGCCGTCGCCGGCCTCGTCGGCCTCCTCTCCCAGAGCGTCCTCGACTACTCCTCGGGAGAACGCGCCGAGGCCGCCCCCGGCCCCGACCAGCTCCCGCTCATCACGGAGGCCCGCAACCGGCTCATCGAGGGGATCATCGCCGAGAGCGAGGACGAGACCCTCATGGACCGCTATCTCAGCGGCGAGGAGATCGACGTCAAGACCCTGATCGAGGACCTCGAACGCGCCGTGGCACGCGGCACCTTCCACCCCGTCCTCGCCGCCGCCCCCGCCACCGAAGGCGCCCGCCAGGGCCTGGGCACCGTCGAACTGCTGGAACTGATCACCGGCGGCTTCCCCACCCCCCTGGAGCGCGCGGCCCCCGCCGTCACCACCCCCGAGGGCCGCCCGCACACCCCCCTGACCTGCGACCCCGCAGGCCCCCTCGCCGCCGAGGTCATCAAGACCTCCTCCGACCCCTACGTCGGCCGGATCTCCCTCGTCCGCGTCTTCTCCGGCACCCTGCGCCCCGACGAGACCGTGCACGTCTCCGGCCACGGCCTGGCGGACCGCGGCCACGAGGACCACGACGTCGACGAACGCGTCGGCGCCCTCTCCTCCCCCTTCGGCAAGCACCAGCGCCAGCTGAACCAGGCCATCGCCGGGGACATCGCCTGCGTCGCCAAGCTCGGCCACGCCGAGACCGGCGACACCCTCTCCGCCAGGAACACCCCGCTCCTGATGGAGCCCTGGCAGATGCCCGACCCCCTGCTGCCCGTGGCGATCCAGGCCCACAGCAAGGCCGACGAGGACAAGCTCTCCCAGGGCCTCGCCCGCCTCGTCGCCGAGGACCCCACCATGCGCCTCGAACAGAACCAGCACACCCACCAGGTCGTCCTCTGGTGCCTGGGCGAGGCCCACCGCGACGTCGCCCTGGAACGCCTGCGCACCCGCTACGGCGTACGCGTCGACACCGTCCCGCACAAGGTGTCCCTCCGCGAGACCTTCGGCTCCAAGGCCACCGGCCGCGGCCGCCACGTCAAACAGTCCGGCGGCCACGGGCAGTACGCCATCTGCGAGATCGAGGTCGAACCGCTCCCCGGCGGCTCCGGCATCGAATTCGTCGACAAGGTCGTCGGCGGCGCCGTCCCCCGCCAGTTCATCCCCTCCGTCGAGAAGGGCGTACGGGCCCAGGCCGCCCGCGGCGTCGCCGCCGGATACCCCCTCGTCGACGTCCGCGTCACCCTCCTCGACGGCAAGGCCCACTCCGTCGACTCCTCCGACGCCGCCTTCCAGACCGCCGGCGCCCTCGCCCTGCGCGAAGCCGCCGCCGACACCCGCATCCACCTCCTCGAACCCGTCGCCGAGATGGAGATCCTCGTCTCCGACGACTACGTCGGCCCCGTCATGAGCGACCTCTCCGGCCGCCGCGGCCGCGTCGTCGGCACCGAGCAGTCCGGCAGCGGCCGCACCCTCGTACGGGCCGAGGTCCCCGAGATCGAGATCGGGCGCTACGCCGTGGACCTGCGCTCCCTCTCGCACGGCACCGGCCGCTTCACCCGCACCTACGCCCGCCACGAACCGATGCCCCCTCAGCTCGCCGAGCGCATCGGCGAACTCACCGAGAACGGAGCATAGTTCGCAAGCCGCCCGCCCCAACTCCACAGGGGCGGGCGGCTTTGCGATCTCCGACGACAGCCGGCACCCCGCCCGGATACGCTGGATACGCGGACCAACACGTATGACACGGGCGGCCGTCGGAAGCGGCAGCGTAATCGGGCATGCGCGACATTGGGGGCGGCAGTGGCAGCAGGGGACCCGTTCGACTTCAGCCCGGGCGCACAGATCCCGCTCTCGGGCTCCTCCGGGCAGACCGCCGCGACCCAGGCGCTCGCCTCGGCCGCCTACCGCGACGGCCCCGTCGACGAACTCCTCAAGGCCAACTCCGACTGGGCCACCTCCGAGGTCAAACCACCCCGCATCTCCCTCTTCGAACCCAACCTCGGCGAAGCGTTCTCCCGCGCCGTCCAGCTCCGCGTCCTCGGCGGCGGCCGCAAGCCCCTCATCCAGTCCTTCGGCCTCGACCCCCAGCCCGTCGTCGAACACTGCCTGGCCGCCAGCCGCATCCGCAAACAGCGCGACATCCGCCTCACCGTCATCATGCTCGTCGCCGGAGTGCTCTTCCTCCCCGGCGTCCTCCTCTGGCTGGGCTCCTTCCAACTGCGCCGCTCCCTCGCGGGCGCGCAGAACAAGAAGGCCGGCGCCCTCGGCATGGCCCTCCTCGCCGCCCTCGCCGTCGGCGCCGTCATCTTCATGATCAAGCTGCCCTTCCACGGCTTCCTGGGCATCTATCTCCGCGCCATGCTCATCGCCCCCCTCATCGGCGGCTTCCTCGCCCACCGCGTCTGCGAGAACACCGCCAAGGACCTCCGCGACCGCTGGACCGGACTCCTCTCCGGCGGCGGCATCGGCGCCAAGATCCCCGAAGCCGTCCCCAAGAACCCCGGCGAGACCGCCGCCGAGCGCCTGCGCCAGTCCCTGGAACGGCTCGCCGCCGAACAGCACAGCAACATCGTCTTCTACGCCGGCCCCAAGGGCATACTCGGCATGGGGACCCGCTGGGGCAGCTGGCAGCTCGCCGAGGAACTCGTCCCCGCCGACCCCGAGAAGGAGATCAACCCCTTCCGCAGCTGGGACGTCATCCGCGCCATCCACGACCAGCTCCGCCTCCTGGAGCGCAGCCCCCTGCACACCGGCGGCTTCCCCACCCCCGCCGTCGAGCACTGGGTGGTCTCCCCCGTCGGCGAGGGCGCGGGCGCCGTCTCCCGCCCCGAAGGCACCGACGGCTTCCAGATACGGGGCGCGGAGCTCCAGAAGATCTGCAACGAGCAGCAGTTCGGCGCCGGCAGCAGGCACTACCTCGGCGTGCAGTTCGTCCTCTGGGACGGCCAGCTCGTCATCACCCTCCTGATCACCGTCACCGTCCTGCACAAGACCCTGCGCATCGAGGTCACCGGCCACGCCCTCGGCCCCGTCCACGGCCTCTTCATGGGCAAGCCCTCACCCCGCACCAAGACCGTCACCAAGACCGTCAAGTTCTGGGAGACCCGCACCCGGAACCTGTCCATCGTGCCCGCCAAGGAGGTCGTCCGGCTCGCCGCCCGCGCCCCCCTCACCTGGTACCCGCCCCTGCTGGAGTTCTGGGGCGGCAAGCTCGTCCTGCCCGAACCCTTCGGCCTGCGCCACGCCTGGGCCGACAAGCCCTGGCGCCACCGCTTCATGGCCGACGACGCCCTGCGCGCCACCACCCCGGTCCTCCGCGTCGTCCACCAGGCCGCCCTCCGCGTCCTCGCGGAGAACGGCGTGGACACCGAGCGCTTCGCCGGCCGCGCCATGAACCTCAGCGGCGCCGTCCAGGACCCCCAGCCGCGCGCCGCCGACGTCTACAACGCCTGAACCGGCGGGGCGGCCCCCGAGGGGACGCCCCGCCACACCCGACCCGCCGTCAGCCGCCTGACATCACCGGAAGATCCCGGTGTGCCCCAGCGAATACCGCCCCGGCTGCGGATAGACCGCCAGCCCGTGCGGCCCCGCGCCCACCGGGATCTTCGCGATCAGATGCCCGTCACTCGTGTCGATCGCGTACACCTCGGAGTCGTAACGCCCCGACAGCCACAGCACCTTGCCGTCCGCCGACACCCCGCCCATGTCCGGACTGCCACCGCCCGGCAGCTCCCACTTCTCCACCAGCTTCCGGCTCGGCAGGTCCAGCACCGAGATCGAACCCTCGCCCCGGTTGGAGATGTACATCGACTTCGAGTCCCGGCTGACATACAGCCCGTGCGCGCCCTTGCCCGTCGGCATCAGCCACGGCTCCGTGAACTTGTCACCGTCCAGCACCCAGATGCCGTCCGCCATCATGTCCGCGATGTACCACGTCTTGCCGTCCGAGGAGATCTTCACGTCCTGCGGCATGGCCCCGTCGAACGGCAGCTTCTGCTGACCGATGACCTTCATCTTCGCCGTGTCGACCTTGAGCAGCTCCCCCGAGAACTCGCAGGAGACGATGAAGTACTTCCCGTCCGGCGAGAAGTCCGCGTGGTTGACCCCCTTGCACTTCACCGGCTCCGTCTTCTTCCGCCGCATGGTGTGCGCGTCACGGAAGACCAGCTCCCGGTCCATCGACGCCATCACCACCGCGTACTTCCCGTCCGGCGTGAAATAGAGGTTGTACGGATCGTGCACGTCGACCGGCTTCCCCGCCTTGCCGGTCGCCGGGTCGATCGGCGTCAGGGTGTGCCCCCGGTCGTTGTTGACCCACAGCGTCTTCAGGTCCCACGACGGCACCACGTGCTGCGGCTGCGCGCCCACCGGGATCGTCTCGATCACCTTGTACGTCTTGGGGTCGATGACACTGACCGAATCCGACTCCGTATTGGGCACGTACACCCGCGACGGGAAGTCCTTCACCACCGGCGACAGCACATTCGGCCGGTCCGCCGCGTACAGATCGTTCGGATCCAGCAGCGGCGGCATCCCCGGCAGCCCCTGCGGAGCCGCCTGCGCCTTGCGGTGCGTGCCTTCGCGCGGATGCGCGCCGGCCGCCTCGTCACCGGAATCCCCGCCGCAACCGGAGACCAGCAGAGCACAGGCGGCGGCACACAACAGCGCCGGCCGGAGACGGGAACGGCGGGAAGAGCGAGGAGAGCGACGGCAGAGTCGGTCGTACGAGGACTGGATCATCGGGTCAGCAGCTCCGTAGTCGTCACCGCGCGCAGACCGCGGCGGTGCAGGCCGTCGAGGATCGCGGGCAGCGCGGCCACCGTGCCGTCGTGCCCGAAGTGCAGGCTCACGACCGACCCCGGCCGCGCCGCGCCCAGCACGGTGCGCCGGACCGACTCCACGCCCGGGTCGGTGTAGTCGAGGGAGTCCACGTCGTAGGAGAGGACGTGCTCATAGCCCGCCTTGCGCGCCAGCCCGGCCACCCGGTCCGTGGCGAACTGCGCGCGCGACGGCCGGAACCAGCGCCCGATCCCGCCCGTCAGCCGGCGCAGCCGGTCCGCGCACCGGGCGATCTCCGCATAGGCGTCGGCCTCGCCCATCGCCGAGATGTCGAGGTGGCGCATGGTGTGGTTGCCCAGCTCGTGACCGCCGTCGAGGATCCGGTGCGCCATCTCGGGATGGGCGTCGAGCCATTCGCCGACGGCGAGCACGGTCACCCGGGCCCCGGCCCGCTCGGCCTCCCCCAGCAGCCCGGTCGCGGACCGCGGGTCGCCCTGGCCGTGGAACGTGAGCGCGACGGCGCTGCCCGTACGGGGCCCGTGCTCGATCTGGACGGGCAGCCCCGCCGGGAGCGCGGCCAGGGCCGGCGGCGATCCGGACGGCCGGGGCGGCGCCGTCGACCGTACGGACGGGTCGGCGGCCCGGGGGCCGGGCGACCCGTCGTCCCGGCCGCAGCCCACGGCGGCCCCGGCGAGGGCGCCCCCGGCGGCCGCGCGCAACACGGTACGGCGGTGAAGGAAAGTCACCGCTCCATTAGAACTTCTTGTTATTAAGACTTTGGGAGATTTGCCCGCTTTTCACGGACGCGTGTCACCGTCCGCCCGGGTATACGAGTGAACCCGGCCACCTCAGGTGGCGGCGGGCCACACGTCCGCGAGCATCTTGCGGGTGTCCGCGAGCAGTTGGGGCAGCACCTTGGTGTGGCCGACGACCGGCATGAAATTCGTGTCGCCACCCCAGCGCGGAACCACGTGCTGGTGCAGATGAGCGGCGATACCCGCACCCGCCGCGTCGCCCTGGTTCATGCCGATGTTGAAACCGTGCGCCCCGGAAGCGGTGCGCAGCGCGGCCATCGCCCGCTTGGTGAAGTCCGCGAGCTCAAGCGTCTCGGCCTCGTCGAGCTCGGTGTAATCGGCGACATGGCGGAAGGGGACGACCATCAAGTGTCCGCCGTTGTACGGGTACAAATTCAGCACCGCATAGACGCGCTCGCCCCGCGCGACGATCAAGCCGTCCTCGTCGGACTTGGCCGGAATCGAACAGAACGGACAGCCGTCACCGGCCTCCGGGCCGCTCGGCTTGTTCTCCCCTTGGATGTACGCCATCCGGTGGGGCGTCCACAGACGCTGGAACGCGTCCGGGGACCCTACTCCGATCTGCTGTTCTGGCTCAGTCGTCATGCGGGCCAGCATATTCCTCGACGGGTATGCGGAGAGGGGCGGCCCTGGCGGGCCGCCCCTCATAAGCCCCGCGCTCAAGCGGGGATCAGGTCACACCTGGACGCGGCGCTCCACGACGTCGACCAACTTGGCCAGCGCCTGGTCACGCGGAATGCCGTTCTCCTGCGACCCGTCGCGGTAGCGGAAGGAGACCGTGCCCGCGTGCATGTCGTCGTCACCGACGATGATCATGAACGGGACCTTGAGCTTCTGCTGGTTGCGGATCTTCTTCTGCATACGGTCCGACGAGGCGTCCACCTCGACCCGCAGGCCCTTCCGCTTCGCCTCCGCCGCGAACTCCTGGAGGTACTCGACGTGCGCGTCGCCGATCGGGATACCGACCGCCTGGACCGGGGCCAGCCACGCCGGGAACGCACCCGCGTAGTGCTCGAGCAGCACGCCGAAGAACCGCTCGATGCTGCCGAACAGGGCACGGTGGATCATGACCGGCTGCTGGCGCGAGCCGTCCGCCGCCGTGTACTCCAGGCCGAAGCGCTCGGGCTGGTTGAAGTCGACCTGGAGGGTCGACATCTGCCAGGACCGGCCGATCGCGTCACGCGCCTGCACCGAGATCTTCGGGCCGTAGAACGCGGCGCCGCCCGGGTCCGGGACGAGCGGGAGGCCCTGCTTCTCGGCGGCCTGGCGGAGCGCCTCGGTGGCCTCCTCCCACGCCTCGTCCGAGCCGATGAACTTGTCCGACTCGGGGTCGCGGGTCGAGAGCTCCAGCTCGAAGTCGGTCAGGCCGTAGTCGCGGAGCAGGTCGAGCACGAAGGTGAGGAGCGTGTCGAGCTCCTCCGGCATCTGCTCCTTGGTGCAGTAGATGTGCGAGTCGTCCTGGGTGAAGCCACGGGAACGGGTCAGGCCGTGGACGACGCCCGACTTCTCGTAGCGGTAGACCGTGCCGAACTCGAACAGGCGCAGCGGCAGCTCACGGTACGAGCGCCCGCGCGACTTGAAGATCAAGTTGTGCATCGGGCAGTTCATGGCCTTGAGGCGGTAGTTCTGCCCGTCGAACTCGATGGGCGGGAACATGCCCTCCGCGTAGTGCGGCAGGTGCCCGGACGTCTCGAAGAGGTGTTCCTTCGTGATGTGCGGGGTGTTCACGAACTCATAGCCCGCGTCCTCGTGCTGCTGGCGCGAGTAGGTCTCCATCTCCTTGCGGATCACGCCACCCCTGGGGTGGAACACCGCGAGGCCCGGGCCCAGCTCGTCGGGGAAGGAGAACAGGTCCAGCTCGGCACCGAGCTTGCGGTGGTCGCGGCGCTCCGCCTCGGCCAGGAACTCCAGGTGCGCCTTCAGCTCGTCCTTCGACGGCCAGGCGGTGCCGTAGATGCGCTGGAGCATCGGGTTCTTCTCGCTGCCGCGCCAGTACGCGGCGGCGTTGCGCATGAGCTTGAACGCCGGGATGAACCGCGTGGTCGGCAGGTGCGGGCCGCGGCAGAGGTCCTTCCAGCACAGCTCGCCGGTCTTCGCGTCGAGGTTGTCGTAGATGGTGAGCTCGCCCGCGCCCACCTCGACGTCCGCGCCGTCGTCGTGCGAGGCGGAGCCCTTGAGGCCGATCAGCTCCAGCTTGTACGGCTCGTCCGCGAGCTCCTCGCGGGCGGCCTCGTCGGTGACCACGCGGCGGGAGAACTTCTGGCCCCGCTTCTGGATCTCCTGCATCTTCTTCTCGATGGCCTTGAGGTCATCGGGGTGGAAGGGCTTCTCGACGTCGAAGTCGTAGTAGAAGCCGTCCTTGACCGGCGGACCGATGCCCAGCTTGGCCTCGGGGAAGAGCTCCTGCACTGCCTGCGCCATGACGTGCGCGGTGGAGTGGCGCAGGATGTCCAGGCCGTCCTTGGAGGAGATCTCGACGGGCTCGACCTCCTCGCCGTCGGCGACGACGTACGCGAGGTCCTTCAGCTCGCCCGCGACGCGCGCGGCGACAATGGTGCGCTCACCGGCGAACAGGTCGGCGGCCGTAGTGCCCGTCGTCACCACGCGCTCTTCCCGCTCGGAATCGCGATGGATGATCACACGGACGTCTGACACCGGTCTCTCCTGACTGAAGGGGCGCGACAGTGGACACTGCGCGCCTGAATCGTACCGAGCCCGGCCCCCTGGTCGCGAAACGGTTTGGCGCCGCGGGCGGGAGGCACCGGGATCGGTCCGGTCAGCCGTCCCCGCAGCCCTCCTCGAAGAAGTCGGGATTCTCCTGCAAGGTCTTCAGCAGGCGGTCCCGCTCGGCGTCGTCCACGGTCAGCGGCATGACGCCCGCCGCGTCCGCCAGCCGCCGGAACCCGCCGCGGCTCTCCAGCCTTCCGCTCACCCGGACCGGCAGTCCCAGCAGGTGGGCGTGGCCGGCGATGCGGTAGTCGTCCTCGCCGAGCGCGATCCGCACCTGGGTCACCTCCGCCCCCGTGAGCACCCGGAGCCGCACGACTCCCGCCCCGCCGGGCCGGTCGCGGCGCATGCGCACCACGGTGCCGGTGAGCCGCACGGGCACCGAGGGTTCGTTCCGGATGTAGCGGGCGCCCGCCTCGCGGAGGACGGACAGGTCACCGGGCGAGAACTCCACGGGCTCGGGGTGCGCGGCGAAGCCCTCGGGCGGGCCTGCCGTCGGGGACCAGTGCAGGTCCATCCGGATGCCCTCGGAGCCGCGTACGAGCGTGATGATCGCCTCGGTCAGCTCCTGGCACACCCCCGCCTCGACGGCGGACTCGAACGCCTCCCGGCCCCCGGTGGCGCGCTGGTAGTCGGTGGCGTCGCGGGTCGCGTAGAGGGCACGCAGCAAGGCCGTGGTGACCGGTCGGCCGGTGCGGTCCCGTTCGTCGGGTCCGACCGGGACGAAGACCGTCAGTTCCCGGCCGCCGGGTGCGGGGCCGACGAGCAGCGGGTCCAGGGCGGCCTCCGCGCGGCGGCGGTGGCGGGCCCCGTGATAGCCGGCCCGTTCGTGGGCGGCGAGGGCGGCGGCGAGCAGCATCGCGCGCGCCCCTGCCCGTAAGCGCTCCTGGGCGGCCCAGACGGCGGCCGGTATTCCGGGGTCGGGCACCTCGCGCTGCCAGCGGATCTCGTCGCCCGGCACCCGCAGGGAGAGGAGGATGTCGCGCGCGGAGGGGTCGGGGCTGCGTTCGAGTGCGGTGAGTGCCTCGGTGAGCAGGTCGGCGCTGTCGGGGTAGCCGCGGCTCTCGGGGAGCAGCAGGCTGGTGCCGGTGCCGTCGGGCGGGGTCCAGCGGCTGTACGCGCCGGGGGTGCCGCCGCGCCGCCGCCAGCCGTGGCGGGCGAGCAGGGCGCCGAGGACGGCGGGGTCGGGCGGGACGGGGGTTCGTGCGGAGCGGTGGCTCGGCCGGTGCATCAGGGTCTCCCTCCCGCCCCGACGCGCGTCATGATCTCGCAGAGCGCGCGGTCGTCGAAGATGCGTGTGGTGGGGATGCGCACGGTGGTCCTGTTCCTGCCGGTCACCGGGTGTCCCGCGAGGTTGGTCCAGTAGCAGCAGTGCCGCAGTTCGAGGCCGTCGTGTCCGGCGCGGAGCCAGTCGTCGCGGGCGCGGGGCACGATCATCACGACGAGGATCTTGTGCACCGAGACGGGGGTGCGGGCGAGCTTGGCCAGGTGGTCGTTGTCGAGGGTGAAGGCGAAGGTGGGGGCGGGGGGCACGGCCGGGCGGGCGGTGAGCAGGTCGGTGGGGCGGGTGCCCGGCGGTCTGGCCGGGCGGGGGTCGGGGCGGGCGGCGAGCCGGGGGGCCAGCTGATAGGTGGCCTTGAGCTGGACCTTGATGGTGACTTCGTCGTCGACGGTGTGGCCGGGGGCGCTGTGGCTGACGTGCCAGTCGATGCCGTAGTCGGGGAAGGGCTGGGCCAGGGAGCAGCCGGCGGCCGCGGCGACGGCGTGCAGATAGCCGACCTGGAGTGTCTCCATGCAGGCGGTGGTGGCGAGTGCGCCGCGCGTGGGGGCGGGTGGTTCCGGCCGGTCGCGCGTCCCGTTCGCGGGGAACGGCCCGCCCCGTTCGGGCTGCGGGAAGGCCATGTCCGAATCCCTCCGGGCGTCGTCGGACCCTTCGGTCCGTACATCTGTGTTGTCTCCTTTGCAACTCCGCTGCAAACAAGGGCGGTTCGCGTGACGGATTACCCGGGTATCACCTCGCGGGGAGGGCCAAATCACGCCATTCGGCAGACAAGCGCGAGGAGTTGTGCACATGTGCTGGTTCGAGGGACCACTCGCCGCTTTCGACACCGAGACCACGGGAGTCGATGTCGAGCACGACCGGATCGTCTCGGCTGCGCTGGTGGTGCAGCCGTCGGAGGGGGCGACGCCGTTGGTCACGCGCTGGCTGGTGGATCCGGGGGTTCCTGTGCCACCGGGGGCGATAGCGATACACGGCTTGACGGACGAGCACCTCCAGCGGAACGGGCGCTGGCCGGCGCCGGTGATGGAGGAGGTGGCGCGGGCCCTGGCCGAGCAGTCGGCGCACGGCATACCCCTGGTGGTGATGAACGCGCCGTTCGATCTGACCTTGCTGGACCGGGAGTTGCGGCGGCACCGGGCCTCGACGCTGGCGAGGTATCTGGGGCCGCACGCGCTGTGCGTGCTGGATCCATGGGTGCTGGACAAGCACCTGGACCGCTATCGCAAGGGCCGTCGTACGCTGACGGATCTGTGCGCGCAGTACGGCGTGGAGCTGACGGGCGCGCACGACGCGGCCGCGGACGCCTTGGCCTCGCTGGAGGTCGTGCGGGCGGTGGGCCGTCGTTTCGCGGCGCGGCTGGAGCGGCTGACGCCGGCGGAGCTGCACACGCGGCAGGCGGTGTGGCACGCGGCGCAGGCGCGGGGGCTCCAGGCGTGGTTCGCCCGCAACGGCTCGGAGGAGGAGTGCGACCCGGCGTGGCCGCTGCGGCCGGAGCTGCCCGCCGCGGCGTGAGGGTCGGCGGGGGCCGCCCGGGCCGACGACAGGTCGCCGGTCAACGCACAAGGCCGGTGCGTCAGTTGACGTACCGGCCTTCTCGGGGTGGGCGATACTGGGTTCGAACCAGTGACCTCTTCGGTGTGAACGAAGCGCTCTCCCACTGAGCTAATCGCCCGAGTGTGTTTCGGGGTCTCCCCCGGCAACGCACTGAACAATACAGGCCGTGGCGGCGCTTCATCAAATTCGGTCGGCTCCGGCCTCCAGCCGGGTGCGCAGTCCGCGCCGGCCGGCGCGCATCATCCAGGCGTGATTGGCGACGAAGAGCGGCCGCGCGGGTATGGCGAGGCGTCTCATCAGGGGTTTGCGTACCTCGACGTCCTGCTCGAAGCGGGCCTGGCTGCCGGCGCGGCCGTACGGCAGGACGGTCCAGCGCGCCCAGCCCTCCAGGTCGCCGGTCATGGCGATCTCCAGGGTGCGGGCGACGGGGTCGCGGCTCGCGCCGTGGACGGCGAAGGCCAGCTCGTACGGCAGGAAGGAGCGGACCCGGAGGGTGCCGGTGTCGGCGCCGGTGCGCGTGGCCTCCCGCACCTGCGGCCACCAGGAGGGGTAGCTCTCCGGGATCTCCAGGCAGGCGTAGAGGACGTCGGGTGCGACGGCGAAGGTCCACGTGGCGCGGAAGCGGTACCGGTTCGGGGCGATGAGCGCCGACGGCAGGGGCATGGGCTCAGGACACACCTAAAAACCGAGGGTCCGCAAGGGGTGAACCTTGCGGACCCTCGGTCC
Source organism: Streptomyces sp. NPDC051173 (assembly GCF_040689515.1). Lineage (NCBI taxonomy): Bacteria > Bacillati > Actinomycetota > Actinomycetes > Kitasatosporales > Streptomycetaceae > Streptomyces > Streptomyces sp. NPDC051173. Next base: position 53,665 of record NZ_JBFBBD010000008.1, on the reverse strand, counting down.
TGTGTGGGCGATACTGGGATCGAACCAGTGACCTCTTCGGTGTGAACGAAGCGCTCTCCCGCTGAGCTAATCGCCCGGGCGCACCGCAAACATTACCGCATGTCAGACGGTGTTCGGTACCGGTTCGGGCGGGGGCTCAGCGGCGGGCGTTCCACGGCATGGTCAGGCCGTAGCGCGAGAGATAGACGCCCACGAGCACGCCGGCGACGGCGAGTCCGGTGACGGTGAGCGCGATGTTGCGTCTGCGGACGGCGGGGTCGAGGGCGTGCTGGGCGGCCTCGGTGACCTTGCGCCTGGTCCAGCGGAGCACGAGCTGCGCCCAGACGAACTCGGTCGCCCAGATCGCCATGCCCGCGAAGATCACCAGCCAGCCGGGGCCGGGCAGGGGCAGCATGATGACGCCGGCCACGACCACGGCGAGGCCGGCCACGAAGACCCCGGCCTGCCAGCTGATGTGCAGGGCGCGGGAGCGCTTGATGAAGTGCGGGGCCCGGGAGCCGAGGGCCGGCGGCCGGTCCGTGGTCCGCTCCCCGGGCGCGGGTGCCTCGGCCCGATCGCCGGCCGCCGTCGCGCGGGGCCGCCGCTCGTCACTCTCCGCATTCATGCTCCCCAACGTACCGGACCGAACCGGATCTCACCGGAATGGCGGTATTCGCCGGAGAACGGCTCCGCCGTACGAGGTATCCGAACAGTCCCAAATCGGTCAGAGGGGTTTACAACGACACCGTAGGTGGCATGTCGATTTCGCCGACGTGCGAATCCCCGAGCGCACACTGAGCGAAAGGCCCTGGCGCTTATGAACACCACGGTCAGCTGCGAGCTGCACCTGCGCCTCGTCGTGTCGAGCGAATCCTCACTGCCTGTTCCCGCAGGCCTGCGGTACGACACGGCCGATCCGTATGCCGTGCACGCCACCTTCCACACCGGAGCCGAAGAGACGGTCGAGTGGGTCTTCGCCAGAGATCTGCTCGCCGAGGGCCTGCACCGGCCCACCGGCACCGGCGACGTCCGTGTCTGGCCGTCCCGCAGCCACGGTCAGGGCGTCGTCTGCATCGCCCTGAGCTCGCCCGAGGGCGAGGCCCTGCTGGAGGCCCCGGCGCGGGCCCTGGAGTCGTTCCTGAAGCGGACCGACGCCGCGGTGCCGCCGGGCACCGAGCACCGTCACTTCGACCTGGATACGGAGCTCTCGCACATCCTGGCCGAGAGCTGAGCCCGGGCCGGGGCTGACACCGGCGCGCCCGCCCACTCGGGGGGTCGGGTGCGCACACCTCGCACAGTGCGGGCCGTACGGCGCCGTCACCGCGGATCCACCGCGGGCGACGGCGCCGTCGCGTTGTGGAGCCGCTAGAGTCGGTCCTCCGATCGAACACATGCCGCCCCAACCCCCGTCGGCCAGGGAGCGAACGAACCGTGCTGATCAACCACGACACCCGGTGCGCGCTCGACGCGGTGGTGGACCTCGTGAACACCGCGACCGCGGGGCCCGAGGGCGGACCGCCGGACACGCTCACCGGCCTCGCCGAGCTGCGGCAGTTCGTCGAGCGGCACGTCATCAGCGGTGTCGGCGCCCTCGGGCAGCGGGATCTGGCGGCCGTACGGGCGGTGCGGGAGCGGTTCGCACTGGCATTCGAGGCCGAGGATTCGACGGCGCTGGCGGAGCTGCTGAACGCCATGGTGGCCGAGGCCGGCACGACGCCCCGGCTGACCGACCACGACGGCTACGACTGGCATGTGCACTACTTCGCGCCGGGCGCCTCCCTGGCCGAGCACCTCGCGGCGGACGGCGGGATGGCGCTGGCCTTCCTCGTGGTGGCGGGCGAGCGCGAGCGGCTGCGGCGCTGCGAGGCGCCGGACTGCGGGCGCGCCTTCGTGGACCTCTCCCGCAACCGCTCGCGCCGCTACTGCGACGGGCGCACCTGCGGGAACCGGCTCCACGTCGCGGCCTACCGGGCCCGCCGCAAGGAAGCCACGAGCTGACGGAGGCGCCGCTTCCGGAGAGGCGTGCGAAGAGGGCCGGAATAACGCGCGGAAAAGCGGGTGGGGAAATGCGGCAACGGGCGCGATAAGCCGCTTCGGCAGGCCCGCATTCCGTCGCCCGGGGCATCCATATCTGACGGTGCGACAAGTGGGCGGCCACCGGGGCGGGTTCGCTAAATTCCGTGCTTTTTCAGAATGGCCTCGATATCCGAGAAGTCGTCAGCTCCGCCCGCCCGCTTGCCCTTGGCCTGAGGCCGGGTCACGGTGCGCGACGGATCCAGTGACGGAGCGGAGGCCCCGGGGGCCAGCGCCTCCCGGCTCGCGGCCGCCTCGGCGGCCTTGCGCTCCTTGCGTCCGGCCTTCCCGCCGTCGGCTCCGCGCCGCTCCACCGCTCTGGTGATCATGAAGAGCACGGCCGAGAGCGCCAGCACGCCGAAGCCCAGCCAGACCCCGGGGTCGAAGACCAGGCCGGTGAGCCACCGCAGGATCCCCGTCATGGCCAGGCCGACCGGGACGAGGGCGAACGCTGCTATTCGGGTCGCGGCGAGGAAGCGCTTGCGGTATGCCGTGAGCGCCGCGATGCCCAGGCCTGCCACGGACACCGCCGTGGCACCGATCGTCGAGGCCAGCATCCTGCTCCTCCTGCTTCTCGCGCTGCGCGGGGCTCCCCGGGCGGGGCGCCTCCTTCCATCCTGCACCGGGCCGCGCCGCATCGGCCACGATCGGCCGGGGACTCCGGGGGATCTGGGGGTCATCTCGGGGGCGCGCTCCTCCCCAGGGCTGACGCACCCCCCGGCCACCCCGGCTGGGAGACTGGCCCCATGAGCGACCCCAACACCGGCACCACCGCGCGTGCCACCCTCGATGTCTGGTGCGAGTTGCAGTGCCCGGACTGCCGTACGGCCCTCACCGACCTGCGTGCCCTGCGCGAGCACTACGGCGACCGGCTGGACATCCGGCTGCGGCACTTCCCGCTGGAGAAGCACAAGCACTCCTACGCGGCCGCGCAGGCCGCCGAGGAGGCCGCCGAGCAGGGCAAGGCGTGGCCGTACGCGGAGGCGGTGCTGGCCCGCGTGGAGGAGCTGGCCGCCCGGGGCGACGAACTGCTCGTCGAGGTGGCGGGCGAGCTGGGCCTGGACGCCGACGAGGTGGACACCGCGCTGATCGACGGCCGCCACCTGCTGATCGTCGACGCGGACCAGGCGGAGGGCAAGGCGATCGGCGTGAAGGGCACGCCGACGTACGTCATCGGCGGCGAGCTCCTCGACGGCAGCAAGTCCCAGGAGGGCCTGCGGGCCCGGATCGAGGAGATCGCGAACGGCTTGCTGGCGGGCTAGCGCGAGGGCCTGTCCGGCGGATCTTGTGGCCGGTCCCGCGGGTGGTGTCGTCTGCGCACCACCGCTGCGCGGCGGTGTCCTCAAACGCCGTCCTCGAACGCCGGACGGGCTGGATACGGGTGGTGTCGTCTGCGCGATTCAGCCCGTCCGGCGTGCGGACGGCACACCCGCAGAACCGGCACCTCCTACAGCAACCGCTTCGAGAAGTGCAGCTCCATGTTCCGGTAACCCAGCGACTCGTACAGCCGCAAGGCGACCGTGTTGCCCGCGAAGACGTTCAGCCCCAGTGCCGCCGCCCCGGCGGCACCCGCCTCCGCCTCCGCCAGCAGCATGAGGGAGCGGCCGTGCCCCCTCCCCCGGTGGCCCTCGGCGACCTCGACGTCGAAGACGTAGGCGTCCGGCTCGCCCAGGCGGCCGACCCAGAGCGTGCCGACCGGCGTGCCGTGGTGGGTGAGGACCCGCAGCGCCGCGTCCGTGGTGTCCAAGCCGTCGGTGAGGAGCTGCCGGTGGTCGGCCAGGGCCTTGGCGTGCGCCCGGTCGGCGGGCACGCCGCGGTCGGTCCAGCTCCGCGCGTAGTTCTCCAGCCCGCGCTCCGTCCAGGGCGTGAACTCGGCCTCGGTCATCCGCCGCCCCTCGGTGCCCTCGGGCAGCCGGGGCGCGGTGGCGGTGAGCGCCTTGGTCATGTTCCGGTTGCGCTCGGCGTAGCCCAGCGCGCCGGCGAGCCCGAGGGCCACCTCGGCGTCCGCGGGGACGGACACCTCGACGCTGTCGCACCCCCAGCCGCGCAGGACCTCCTCGGCGGCGAGGGCGGCCACGGTGCCGCGCCCGCGGTGCCGGTCCCGTTCGTCGATCCCCAGCCGGAGTATCCGGCCGGCCCGGGGACCGAACCGGTCGTCGGTGGCCAGGTCGACGCGGCCGACCGGTCTGCTGTTGACACAGACCTCGTACGACCGGGACCGGACTCCGGCGGCGGTGCGCTGTTCGGGTGCGGTGGGGCGCAGGGTGGTGGTCACGGGTTTTTTGTACCTTCCCCGCGCCCGTACGTCACGGGCTTTACGGATCGATGTCCGCCGCCGACCGCTCCTCGAAGATCCGCGTGGCCTTGGCCGTCACCGGGCCGGGTGCGGCGGGCAGGGGGCGGCCGTCCACGGCGCTGACGGCCTGGACGTCCCGCAGGGTGGAGGTCAGGAAGACCTCCTCGGCGCGGTCCAGGACGTCGGCGGGCAGGGTCGTCTCCTGGGCGCCGGTCCACTCCAGGACGAGGGCGCGGGTGATCCCGCCGAGGCAGCCGGAGGCGAGGGGCGGGGTGTGGAGTTCCCCGTCGAGGACGACGAAGACGTTGGAGCCGGTGCCCTCGCAGAGGTCGCCGACGGTGTTGGCGAAGAGGGCCTCGGTGGCGCCGTGTTCGCGGGCGCGGGCGAGGGCGACGACGTTCTCGGCGTACGAGGTGGCCTTGAGCCCGGCGAGCGCGCCGCGTTCGTTGCGGGTCCAGGGGACGGTGACGGCGGTGGTGGTGTCGGCCCGCCGGGTGACCGGGCCGAGGGCGACGACGAGGGTGGGGGTGGTGCCCTCGCGGTCGGAGCCGAGGGGGGCGAGGCCGCCGGTGTACGTGATCCGGAGCCTGCCGAGCGGCATGGGGTCGGCGTCGAGCACCGCCGCGCAGGCCCGGCGGACCTCGTCGAGGTCGGGTGCGGGCAGGCCGAGGCCGCGGGCGGAGGCGGCCAGCCTGGTGAGGTGGCGGGTCAGGGCGAAGGGGCGGCCGTGGACGGCCTTGAGCGTCTCGAAGACGCCGTCGCCGACCGTCAGCCCGTGGTCGAAGACCGAGACGCGGGCGCTGTCGTCGTCGTACAGGGAGCCGTTGAGCCAGATCGTCACAGTTTCGTCCCTCCGAGCGGCTGGTGTGTGCCCGACGCTATCGCGAGCAGTCGGGACGCCTTCAGTTCCGTCTCGGCCCACTCCCGCTCGGGGTCCGAGCCCCAGGTGATCCCGGCGCCCGTGCCGAAGCGCAGGGTGGGGCGGGCGGTGCGGTCGATCCAGAAGGTGCGGATGCCCACGGCGAGTTCCCCGGTGCCGCGGTCGGCGTCGACCCAGCCGACGCCGCCGCAGTACGGGCCGCGGGGCGCGGTCTCCAGGGACCGGATGATGTCCATGGCGCTGGACTTGGGGGCGCCGGTGACCGAGCCGGGCGGGAAGGTCGCGCCGAAGAGGCCGGCCCATCCGGCGCCGTCGGCGAGGGTGCCGCGGACGGTGGAGACCAGGTGGACGAGGCCGGGGTGCGGTTCGACCGCGCAGAGTGCGGGCACGGTCACGGATCCGGTGGCGCAGACGCGCCCGAGGTCGTTGCGGACGAGGTCCACGATCATGACGTTCTCGGCGTGGTCCTTCTCCAGCAGGTCCGCCTCGGTGCGGCCGGTGCCCTTGATCGGCCCGGATTCCACCGTGCGGCCGTCGCGGCGCAGATAGAGCTCCGGGGAGGCGGTCGCGACCTCCACGCCGTGGGCGGGGAGGCGGACGGTGCCCGCGTAGGGGGCGGGATTGCCGTGGGCGAGGAGCGCCGTCAGGGCGTCGATGTCCGCGGGGGTGCCGTCGGCGGTGTCGGGCAGCGGCGCGCTGAGGACGCGGCAGAGGTTGGCCTGGTAGACCTCGCCGGCCGCGATGTGCTCGCGTATGCGGCGCACGCCCGTGACGTAGGCGGCCCGGTCCAGGGAGGACGTCCAGTCCTCGCGCGCGGGTCCGCGCCAGCGGCCGGGGACCGCGGTGGGGGCGGGCGCGGGCCGTACGTCCCCGAAGCGGGCGCACAGCAGTCCGCCCTCGAAGTCCGCGACCACCGCCCACCAGCCCGTGGAGTCCAGGGCTGCCGGATCGCGGGTGACGTCGCGGAGATCGGTGGCGAGGAGGCCGCCGAAGCGGGCCATCGGGAGGGACACCGGAGGGGAGCTGTGCACGTCAACGAGTCTATGGCGGGGCCACGGCGGGTGGCCGGGACGAACAATCAGCGCAGCACGCTGCGGAAACGGAATTTGAGCTGGCGCTGGAATCCGCTAGAGTTCAACACGTCGCCGGGACGCGGAAGCGAAACGGACAGACACTGCGGACGTAGCTCAGTTGGTAGAGCACCACCTTGCCAAGGTGGATGTCGCGAGTTCGAGTCTCGTCGTCCGCTCGCAGTCTGGGGGATCTTCCCGAACCCCCGCACTCCTGGTGGAGTGGCCGAGAGGCGAGGCAACGGCCTGCAAAGCCGTCTACACGGGTTCAAATCCCGTCTCCACCTCCAAGGACGATTAGCTCAGCGGGAGAGCGCTTCCCTGACACGGAAGAGGTCACTGGTTCAATCCCAGTATCGTCCACCGAGATCCGCACGGATCTCCCCGCGCGATTAGCTCAGCGGGAGAGCGCTTCCCTGACACGGAAGAGGTCACTGGTTCAATCCCAGTATCGCGCACACCGATCGGCCGGAGGCCGGGGCCCAGAGCTCCGGCCTCCGGCCGTTTCCCGTTCCGGGAGGCACGACCGTTCCGGAAGGCACGACCGAACGCGCGAGGGGCCGGGCACCTCCCCAGGTGCCCGGCCCGTCGTGCCGTCCGCCGTTCCCCCGTCCCCACGGGGCTGATCAGCCGGTCCTGTCCCCGGCCCGGGCCGCTCTCCCGGGCCCGGGGCGCCTCAGCGCCCCAGCATTCCGGCCACGGACGACGCTTGTACGACGACGGCGTCCCAGCCGCCGAAGATCACGGCGAGGAATCCCGCGAGGGGCAGCACCATGGCCGCCGCGACGAGGGGGTGGCGGGTGCCGGACGGACGGGGGCCGAAGGCGTCGACGGCCCGCTGGGCCTGTGCCCGGATGACCGAACGTCCCGCGGTCTCCGCCATGGTCCTCCCCCTCCGTGCGTCCCTCTGACGCCTTCACGCCTGCCGTGATCACGAGCGGCGGGCGTCTGACCTCGGGGGACGAGTACGTCACCCGCCGCTCTTCCTCAAACACTAGGCGCGGGGGACCGCGGGGGCGTCATGCCCTCGTACCGATTGGCGGGCCTCCCGGAGGATGAGCGGCCCCGGGCGGCTACTCCTCTGGTTGGAGACCGGCGGGCCGGGCCCCAGGGTCTTCCCCGAAGGGGCGCGCGAGGCCCGTACGCCCGCCGGGGGCGTGACTTCGCTCACTTCCGACCCGTGCGACTGCTGACTGATCTTCATTTTTTCCGCTCCCCCGCCGGTGGCCGCTCCGCACGCCCCGGCCGCGTCCGCCGGGCCCGCGGGGACCGTGTCCGACGGGCCGACAGGCCGCTCAATCCCCGTGCTCCGGCCGCCGCTTGGGAGTTCACGTCCGCTCCGGCGGGAGGCAACCCGCTCCCCCGGACCGGGCGTCGGGGGTTCCCCGGGGCTCCGGCAAACCGGTCGCCGACGCATGCGCGGCCTATCAGCGCGTGCGCCCGGCAATCCGTAAGCTGGGCACGTCAGACGGACCGGGCAGCGGGGATGAAGATGGCGATGATGCGGCTCCGGCGCGAGGACCCGCGTGTCGTCGGCTCGTTCCGGCTTCACCGCCGGCTGGGCGCGGGCGGCATGGGCGTGGTGTACCTCGGCTCCGACCGGCGCGGACAGCGGGTGGCGCTCAAGGTGATCCGGCCGGACCTGGCCGAGGACCAGGAGTTCCGGTCGCGGTTCGCGCGCGAGGTGCAGGCGGCCCGGCGGATCCGCGGCGGCTGCACGGCGCGGCTGGTGGCCGCCGATCTGGACGCGGACCGCCCGTGGTTCGCCACGCAGTACGTACCGGGCCCCTCGCTGCACGACAAGGTGAACGAGGAGGGGCCGCTGTCGGCGGCTCAGACCGCCTCCATCGGGGCGGCGTTGGCCGAAGGTCTGCTGGCCGTGCACGACGCGGGGGTGGTGCACCGCGACCTGAAGCCGTCGAACATCCTGCTGTCGCCCAAGGGCCCCCGCATCATCGACTTCGGCATCGCCTGGGCGACCGGGGCGAGCACGCTGACGCACGTCGGTACGGCGGTCGGCTCGCCCGGCTTCCTGGCGCCGGAGCAGGTGCGCGGCGCCGCCGTGACGCCCGCGACCGACGTCTTCGCGCTGGGGGCGACCCTCGCGTACGCCTCGATGGCGGACTCGCCGTTCGGCCAGGGCAGTTCGGAGGTCATGCTCTACCGCGTCGTGCACGAGGAACCGCAGCTCATGGCCGTGCCGGACGCGTTGGCCCCGCTGGTGCACGCGTGCCTGGCCAAGGATCCCGAGGAGCGGCCGAGCACGCTCCAGCTGTCGTTGCGGCTGAAGGAGATCGCGGCGCGCGAGGCGCACGGCGTGACGGACAGCAGGCATCCGTCGGTGCGGCGGGAGCCCGAGCGCCCCTCGGGCCGGCGGGCCGCGGAGTACGCGGAGCAGCGCACCGAGCGGCGTGCGGTCCAGGCGCACACACCGCGCCCGCAGCCGCCGCGCCAGGCCGGCGGCCCGGCGGCGCGCCCTGCCGTGCCGCGCCCGGCGAGCCGGCCGGGCGGCCCGCGGGGCGCGGCGGGGCGCGGCGGGGCGCGGCCCGGTGCGCGGACGGGGTCCGGCGCCCGGCGCCCGGGGCCGGACCGGCGGCTGCTGCGGCAGCGCCTGACGGTCTTCGTCGTGGTGACGCTGCTGGTCGCGCTGGGCATCGCGGTGGCGCAGGGCTGTCAGGGTCCCGCGCACAGCATGGGTGAGCTCCCCCGGGTGCCCGTGACGCCACAGGGCCCGGCGGTGCCGCCCGGTGACGTGCCGTCGGCTCCGGGCTCTTCCTGACGCCCCGTCCGGGGAGTCAGCTCTCCGGACGGCCCGTCGTCACGGCGTAGAAGGCCACAGCCGCGGCCGCGCCGACGTTGAGGGAGTCGATGCCGTGGGCCATGGGGATGCGGACCCACTCGTCGGCGGCCCGCAGGGCGCGGGCGGACAGGCCGTCACCTTCCGCGCCGAGCATGAGCGCCACCCGGTCGAGCCGGTGCGGTGCGGCGGTGTCCATGGAGACGGCCTTCTCGGCCGGGGTGAGGGCCAGGACCTTGAACCCGGCCGCCCGGACGGTCTCCAGGTCGTGCGGCCAGGTCTCCAGGCGGGCGTAGGGGACGGAGAAGACCGCGCCCATGGAGACCTTCACGGAACGCCGGTAGAGCGGGTCGGCGCAGTCCGGGGAGAGCAGGACGGCGTCCATGCCGAGTGCCGCCGCGCTGCGGAAGATCGCGCCGATGTTGGTGTGATCCACGAGACTCTCGAGGATCGCGACGCGCCGGGCGCCCCGCAGCAGCGTGCCCGCGTCCGGGAGCGGCTTGCGCGCCATGGAGGCGAGGGCGCCGCGGTGGACGTGGTAGCCGGTGACCCGCTCGGCGAGTTCGGGGGTGACGGTGTAGACGGGGGCGTCGGCGGCCTCGATGACGTCCCGCATGACGTCGGCCCACTTGGCCGTGAGCAGCATGGACCGCATCGCGTAGCCGGTCTGTCCGGCGCGCCTGATGACCTTCTCGCCCTCGGCGATGAAGAGCCCCTCGGCGGGCTCGCGCCTGCGCCTCAGCTCCACGTCGGTGAGGCCGGTGTAGTCGTGGAGCCTGGGGTCGGCGGGGTCGTCGATGGTGATGAGTTCGGCCATGCTGTGTCCTGGTCCTCGTTGGTGCTGCGGGTCAGCCGCGGGGTTCCGGGCCGACCGTCACGACGTCGCCGACCACGATGACGGCCGGGGGACGTATGCCCTCCGCCGCGACCCGCTCCCCCGCGGTGGCGAGGGTCGCGTCGACGCGGCGCTGGGCGGCGGTGGTGCCTTCCTGGATCACCGCGACGGGCGTTCCGGCGGGGCGGCCGTGCCGGACGAGGGCGGCGGCGATGGCTCCGATGTTCTCCACCGACATCAGCAGCACGAGGGTGCCGCGCAGCTTGGCGACGGCGGCCCAGTCGACGAGGGAGCGCCCGTCGTCGGGGGCGACGTGGCCGCTGACGACGGTGAACTCGTGGGCCACGCCCCGGTGGGTGACCGGGATCCCGGCCGCCGCGGGCACGCTGATGGTGGAGGAGATGCCGGGTACGACGGTGCAGGGGATGCCCTGGTCGGCCAGCGCCTGGACCTCTTCCATGCCGCGGCCGAAGACGTAGGGGTCGCCGCCCTTCAGCCGGACCACGTTCTTCCCGGCGCGGGCGTGCTCGACGAGGGCGTTGTTGATGGCCTCCTGGGCCATGAACCGGCCGTACGGGATCTTCGCCGCGTCGATCACCTCGACGTGCGGCGGGAGTTCGTCGAGGAGGTCGCGGGGGCCGAGGCGGTCGGCGATGACCACGTCCGCCTCCGCGAGGAGCCTGCGGCCGCGCACGGTGATCAGGTCGGGGTCGCCGGGGCCGCCGCCGACGAGGGCGACGCTGCCGGTGCCGCCGGAGGAGGCGGTGCCCGCGCGGTAGCGCGGGGCGGCGAGGGAGCCGTCGCGCAGGCCCTCGACGACGGCGTCGCGCACGGCGGCGGAGCGGCGCGGGTCCCGGCCGGTCAGCACGGCGACGGTGACGCCCTCGCTGCGGCCGGTGGCCGGGGTCCAGGCGGTGGCCGCGTCGGCGTCGTCGCTGCGGACGGCCCAGACGCGGCGGGCCTCGGCCTCGGCGGAGGCCGCTTCGTTGGCGGCGGGGTCGTCGGTGGAGATCAGGGCGTACCAGGCGCCGTCCAGGTCGCCGTCCTGATAGCGGCGGCGTTCCCAGCGGAACCCGCAGGTCTCGGCCAGCGCCTCGACGGAGGGGGTGGCGGACGGGGAGATCAGCAGCACGTCCGCGCCGGCCGCGAGGAGGGCGGGCAGCCGGCGCTGCGCGACCTGTCCCGCACCGAGGACGACGACGCGTCGGCCGGAGAGCCGCAGTCCGACGGGGTATGCGCTTTCGCTGGGCGCGTGCGGGGCCATGGTCTCCTCCGGAGCTGCTGGTCAGAGTGCTGGTGACACTCTATGGGCTCCCCCATCGGCACTCGGCCGCGCTCCGGTTTCCCCTGTGTTACAGCCTGCGGCGGGAGCGGCCTCCGGCCGCGTCCTCAAACTCCCCCAGCTACCTCCCCCAGACTCCGTCCGGGGGTGCCCCCAGAGGTGCCCCCAACGGGCTGGACGGGAACCGTAAGGAGGAAAGGGGGCTGCGCCTCCTGGACCCCCGCCTGCCCGGTCCGGGCGACGGTGTCACGCCCCGTCAGGGGCGCGGGGAACGGCGCGACCGGCCACACACAACCCGCGGACGCGCACCGCGCTGAAGCCCCACCCCAGTGGGCGCACCCACCGAGGCGAAGCCCCGAGAAAGGCCTCAGCCCTTCTCGGTGACCCCGGCCGTATCGAAGGTGGCCACCTCATGCATCGCCCGCGCAGCACTCTGCACAACCGGCAGCGCCAGCAGCGCCCCCGTGCCCTCGCCGAGGCGGAGGTCGAGGTCGACCAGCGGGCGCAGGCCCAGCTTGGTGAGGGCCGCGACGTGGCCCGGCTCCGCGCTGCGGTGTCCCGCGATGCACGCGGCCAGCGCCTCCGGGGCGATGGCCCGCGCCACCAGCGCGGCCGCCCCGGCGCTCACACCGTCCAGGATCACGGGCGTGCGCAGCGACGCGCCGCCCAGGATCAGGCCGACGAGCGCGGCGTGCTCCAGCCCGCCGACCGCGGCGAGGACGCCGATCGGGTCCTTCGGGTCCGGCTGGTGGAGTTCGAGGGCGCGCCGGACGACGTCGACCTTGCGGGCGTGCATCTCGTCGTTGATGCCCGTGCCGCGGCCGGTGATCTCGGCGGGGTCCGCCTCGGTGTAGACGGCGATGAGGGCGGCCGACACGGTGGTGTTGGCGATGCCCATCTCGCCGGTCAGCAGCGCCTTGTTGCCCGCCGCGACGAGATCGCGGGCCGTCTCGATGCCCACCTCGACGGCGCGCAGCGCCTCTTCGCGGGTCATCGCGGCACCGGTCGTGAAGTCGCTCGTGCCGGGCCGGATCTTGCGCGGGACCAGGCCGGGGGTGCTGGGGAGGTCGCCCGCGACACCGACGTCCACGACGCAGACCTCCGCGCCGACCTGGTTGGCGAAGGCGTTGCACACGGCGCCGCCGCCCAGGAAGTTGGCGACCATCTGCGAGGTGACCTCCTGCGGCCACGCCGTGACGCCCTGGGCGTGCACCCCGTGGTCGCCCGCGAAGATCGCCACGGCGGCGGGCTCCGGGATCGGCGGCGGGCACTTGCGGGAGAGCCCGCACAGCTGCGCGGAGATGATCTCCAGCATGCCGAGCGCGCCGGACGGCTTGGTCATCCGCTTCTGGCGCTCCCACGCCTCGCCGAGCGCCTTGGCGTCCAGCGGACGGATGCCGCGCAGGGTCTCCGAGAGCAGGTCGTGCGGGTCCTCGCCGGGCAGCGCGCGCCGCCCGTACGTCTCCTCGTGCACCACCCACGACAGCGGGCGCCGCTTGGACCAGCCGGCCTGCATCAGCTCGGGCTCGTCGGGGAATTCGTCGACGTAGCCGACGCACAGATAGGCGACGACCTCCAGGTGCTCGGGCAGCCCGAGTTCGCGCACCATCTCCCGCTCGTCGAAGAAGCTGACCCAGCCGACGCCGAGTCCTTCGGCGCGCGCGGCGAGCCAGAGGTTCTCGACGGCGAGCGCGGAGGAGTACGGCGCCATCTGCGGCTGGGTGTGCCGGCCGAGGGTGTGCCGGCCGCCGCGGGTGGGGTCGGCGGTGACGACGATGTTGACGGGGGTGTCGAGGATGGCCTCGATCTTCATTTCCTTGAACTGCTTGGCCCGCGCCTTGGGCAGGGACTTCGCGTAGGCGTCGCGCTGACGCACCGCCAGCTCGTGCATCGTCTGCCGGGTCTCGGCGGAGCGGATGACGACGAAGTCCCAGGGCTGGGAGTGCCCGACGCTCGGCGCGGTGTGCGCGGCCTCCAGGACGCGCAGCAGCACCTCGTGCGGGACGGGGTCGGTGCGGAAGCCCTTGCGGATGTCGCGCCGTTCCCGCATCACGCGGTGCACGGCGGCGCGCTCGGCGTCGCCGTAACCGACGGCGGCGGGGCCGGCGGGCTCCTCGTACACCTCGTCCGGTGCCTCCTCGGAGGCCGGAGCGGGCTGCGCGGGCTCGGCGTGCGCCGCCTCGGCGTCGGCGGTACGCGGCGCGGGGACGGCCACGGGCTCGGCGGCGGGGACCGGCTCCTGCTGCGGGGCGGGGATGTGCACGGCGGCGGGCGCCGGCTGCTCCTCCTGCGCGGGTACGGGCTCCGCAGGTACGGGCTCCACGGCCTCGGGCACGGGGGCCTCGGCCACGGCGGCCTGCGGCTCGGCGGGCGCGGGGACGGCGACGTGCGTGACCACCATGTCCTCCGGGACTGCCGTGGCCTGCGTGACCAGCGTGTCCTGGGGGCGGGGGACGAGGAGCACGTCCTCGGAGACCTGCTCCTGCGGCGCGGCGTCCTGCGCGGCCGCGGGGGCCTGCTGGACGACGGCCTCGACGGGCGCCTCGGCCACGGCGGGCTGCGGCTGCTGTGCGGCGGCCTCGGGGGCCGGGTCGATCGGTTCAGCCGGTACGGCCGGTACGGCCTGCGGCTCGGGGGCGACGGCCGGCACGGGAGCGGCCGGCGCGGGCTCCACGGCCTCGGCGGCGACGGGGGCCTGGACCTGCTGCTCGGGAGCGGCGGCCGGGGCCTCCTCGGAAAGCGGTGCCGCGACGGGAACCGGCTGTCCGGAACCGGCGTCTACAGATGCGGGCGCGTCCACGACGGCCGGCGCGGGCTGCGCGAACTCTGCGGGAGCCGCCGCTGCGGGGACCTGCTCCGCGGTCGCCTCGGTGACGACAGCGGTTTCGGCGACGGCTTCGGTGGTGACGTGCCCGTCAACACCGTCGTCGGCGACAGCAGGAGCCTCAGTGACGGCAGTGCCCTCGGCGGCGACCGGAGCGGGCTGCGCGCTTTCGGCGGCCGGTGCCACGGCGGCGGGGATCCGCTCGCCGGAACCGGAGTCCCCGAACGCCTGGTGGGCCTCTGCGGGCGCCTGCCCCTGCGGTACGGGCGCGGGCTGCACGGCCTCCTGGACGGGCTCCACCGGTGCAGCTTCCTGCGGCTCCGGCGCGAAGTGCGCCTCGGCGGGCGCGACCTGGGGCACCTCGGCAGGCACGGGCGCGGCCTCCGCGACAGCGGTGACGACGGGCTGGGGCGCGGCCTGGGGCGCGGGCGCCTCCGGCTCTGCGACGAGCTGCGGGGCCACGGCGGCTGACGTCATGTCAACGGACGCCACGACAGGCGCGGCGGCCGGCGCCTCGGCAGACGCCTCGACAGGTGCGACGGCCGGCGCCTCGACGGGTGCGGCGGCGGCCGCGGGCTCGTCCTGCGCCACCGTCGGGGCGGCGGCCTGCTGCGGGGTGACGACCGGGTGTTCGGCGGGGGCCTGCTCGGCGGCGGTGACCGCCGCGCCCGGCGCGGTGTGTCCGGAACCGTCGGCGACTATCCCGTGACCGGTGTCGGCCGGGTGCGTGGCGGTGCTCTGCGCCGGCACGAAGGCGACGGCGGGAGCTGCGGCGGGCTCCGCGACGGGCGCGGGCGCGGCCTGTACCGCGGGTTCGGCGACGGCCTCGGCGGCGGGCGCGGCCGGGGGCTGCGCGGTCATGTGCTGCGGCTGCGCGTCCCAGGTGCCCGGCTGCTGCTGCGGCACCTCGCCGAGGCGCGGGACCTGCGGGACGTCCGCGCCGTCCTGCGGGACGTCGAGGTATTCGGGGCCCTGACCGGGCGTCACCGGCGGCACGGCCCGGCCCGGCGCGGGCGCCTGGTGCGGGGCCGCCGGGCCGCGGTCGGCGAGGGAGCGCACGACGCCGCCGGTGGGGTCCGGCACGGGCGGGCCCATGTGCAGGGGGCGGCGCGGGGCCACGGGCGCCGCCGGAGTGGCGGGCGCGGGCGGCTGTCTGACGTCGCCGTAGTCGACGGAGGCGGTGTCGCGGCCGCCGGTCTCGTGCGTACCGCCCTGGACCGCGGGCTGCTCCATCCAGGCGCCCTGGGCGCCCGGCATCAGCAGGAGGTCGTCCTCCTCGGCGCCGTCCGCCTCACCCCCGTGGTCCAGGAAGGTGTAGGCGGCCGGGGCGCCGGGATCGGCGGGGGCTGCGGGATCCGCGGGGAACGAGGGGCCGGGAAGCTCGCCTGCGTTCTCCGGCTGTCCCTCGCCCGGGAACTGGCCGGTGTCGGTCATGCGTACCCCTCGCCCATCGGTAGTGCTCCTTCCAACCGCTCACGCCCATAGTCAAGAACGAGCGTCCGTGCCTCGCGGCACGTTGCATGTCGCCCGCCCCTACCTTGCCGTGCTCCCGCCAAAAGGAGGGAACGTTCGGGACATTGACGACTGTGGTGTCGGACACCGAGGGGCGGTACAACGATCCGCAACCCTACCCTCCGCCCGGCGAACCGGGCTCACAGGTGGGTATGGCGACCACTCAGGAGGAAGGCCACGGCGCGCTCGCGCTCGGTCCAGGCGCCGGTGTCGAGCTCCACCGCCTGGAGCAGCGCGCACTCCACGGCGTAGCCGCCTTCGGCGAGCGCCCGGCCGATGGCCTCGGCCTCGTCGCGGGTCGCGGCGTGGGCGACGATCCGCTCGGGCCTGCGGGCGGCGCACGCGGCGACGACGGGCGCTCCCCCGCCGCCGACGCGGACGACGTCGGGCTCGGGGAGGTCCTCCAGGACGTGGGGCGCGGTGCCGTGGACGACTTGGAGCTGTACGCCGTAGCGGCGGGCGGCGGCGGTGGTGCGGGCACAGGCGTCCGCGTCGCGGTCGACGGCGATGACGGCGGCGCCGAACCTGGCGGCCTCGACGGACGCGGCTCCGCTCGCGGAGCCGATGTCCCAGACGAGGTCGCCCACGCGGGGCCCGAGCCGGGCCAGTTGGGCGGCGCGCAGCTCGGCGGACTCCCCTTCGCCGAGGTCCGTGCCGTAGGCGTCGGACGGCAGGGCCCAGCCGCGTACGGCCGGGGGGTAGCCGGGGTCGCGGCCGGCGATCCAGCCGCCCGCGGTGCGCTGCCGGGTGACGCCCCAGCCCTGGGCCGCGGGCTGGGCGGTGCCGGGTCCGGCGCCGCCGATGACGATGACGACGTTGGGGTCGCGCCAGGTGTGGTCGGGGACCTTGTCGGAGGTGAGGACGGTGACCTGCTCGCGGGCGGTGCCCAGTTCCTCGCAGATGACGAAGGTGCGGTGGACGGGCCCGAGGAGGAGGGCGAGTTCGGCCGGCCCGGCGCCGGGCGAGGTGAGGACGGCGACCTTGGTGTGGGCGCGGCAGACGTTGACGGCGCGCCGCAGGTCGCGGCTGTGGGCGACGACGACCTGGGCGTCGTCCCAGGGCATGCCCACGCGGGCGAAGGCGGTGGCGACGGCGGAGACGGCGGGGACGACCTCGACCTCCAGGCCGTGCTGGGGGGCGCGCAGGGCGCGTACGACGCCGAAGAAGCCGGGGTCGCCGTCGGCCAGGACCACGGCGGAGCCGCGGTGTCCGGCGATGCGGCGGGCGGCGAGGTCGACGCTGCCGAGCCTGACGCGCTCGGCCGTGGGCGGGATCTCGGGCAGCGCCAGGTGGTGTCCCGCGCCCGCCACCAGGGTGGCGGCGGCCAGGGCCGAGCGGGCCGTGTCCGTCAGCGGTGAGCCGTCCCACCCGATCACCGTGACCCGGTCGGCCATCGTCGTCAGTCTCCTGGGGCTCGTGTGTCGCGGGTCGGAGGCCCACACACGCGTGGGCAGGGTGAGGTTACCCCGCCCGGTCCGGGCCCGAGGGCGCGCGGACGGTCCGGGGTGGGTGCGTGCGGTCGTACGGGGCGGTGTGCCCGGACCGGCCGCGCGCCGGTTCAGCGCCAGTCGTGGAAGGCGCCCGCGTAGCCGGGGCCGCCGGCGTGCTGTTCGCGGACCTCGTCGAGGTCCTCGGGGAGCAGGCTCCAGACGATGAGGTCGCTGCGGGTCTCCGTCCAGCCGCCGTCGGCCGTGCGGCCGCGGCCTATCCAGGCGTTGCGCAGGACTCCCTCGCTGATGCAGCCGATCTTCTGGGCGACCTGCTGGGAGGCGGTGTTGTCGGCGGCGGTGCGCAGTTCGAGGCGCTCGAACCGCTGGTCGCGGAAGAGCCATTCGGCGACCGCGAGCACGGACTCGCAGGCGTAGCCCTCGCCGCGGGCCCAGGGCGCGACGACATAGCCGACCTCGGCGGAGAGGGTGCGCCAGTCGGTGTGGTGCAGGTGCACGCAGCCGACGAGGCGGTGGGTGAGGAACTCGGTGACCGCAAAGACGATTCCGCGACCCTGGGTGCGCTCGGCGGGCGCCTGGCGCAGCGCCCAGTCGCGGGCCTCGGCGGTGGTGTAGGGGTGGGGCGCGGAGGTCCAGGCGGTGACGAGTTCGTCGCTCATCATCTCGGCGAGCGCGGGCACGTCCTGGGCGTCGAACGGGCGCAGCACCAGCCGGTCCGTACTGATGGAGATGTCCGGGAAGGTGGATGTCATGTGCTGCTCCAACGCCGGTGAGGTGGGCTCGGGACGGTCTCGGTCCGGGCTTGAGTGCACCAGCATGCAGCATGGGTGCGCGGGTGCGCCAAGCGCGACCCGGTACGGCCGCAGGCCCGCGCGTGCGAGGGGTGCGCGGGCCTGCGGCCGTACGGGCGGGGGCGGGTGCCCTGGTGAGGGGGCGGGGTCAGCCCTTCACGGGCCCGAAGGCGGGCAGGACGGCGCCGTTGCTGAACTTCTGCTCGATGAACTTCTTGACCTCGTCGGAGTTGAGGAGCTTCGCGAGCTTCACGATGCGCGGGTCGTCCTCGTTGCCCTTCTTGACCGCGAGGAAGTTGGCGTAGGGGTTGCCCTGGGCCTTCTCCAGGGCGATGGAGTCCCTGGCCGGGTTGAGCTTGGCGCCGATGGCGAAGTTGCCGTTGATGACGGCGGCGGCGACGTCGTCGAGGCGGGAGGGGATCTGGTCGGCGGCGAGCTCGGTGAACTTGACGCCCTTGTTGTCCTCGACGTCGGAGAGCTTGGCCCCGGAGCCCACGCCGTCCTTGAGCTTGATGACGCCGTTGTCGGCCAGCAGCTTCAGGGCGCGGCCCTCGTTGGTGGCGTCGTTGGGCACGGCGACGGTGTCGCCCTCGCCGAGGTCGGAGACCTTCTTGCCCTTCTTGGAGTAGAGGCCCAGCGGCTCGAGCTCGACGTCGACGACGGGCACGATGTCCGTCTTGTTCTTCTTGTTGAAGTCGTCGAGGTAGGGCTTGTGCTGGAAGAAGTTGGCGTCGACCTCACCGTTCTGGGTGGCGGTGTTGGGCAGGACGTAGTCGCTGAACTCCCGCACCTTGAGGTTGAGGCCGGCCTTCTTGGCGAGGTTGTCGCGCACGAAGTTGAGGATGTCGGCGTGCGGGGTGGGGCTGGCGGCGACGGTGAGGGTGGCCTCGGGGTCGGCGTCCTTGCCCTTCTTCCCCGAGCCGGAGGAGGTGTCGGACGGGGCGCTGCACGCGGCCAGGCCGAGGGTGAGGGCGGCCGCGGCGGCCGCGGTGGTGATCTTGATGGTGGTACGCACGAAGAGTGCCTCTTTCCTGATGTCACGAGGTGTTGCCGCCCGGCAAAGGGTCCGGGCTCGTGGGGTTGTGGTCCGTGGGGCGTCGGGCCTCAGCGGGTCTCGGTGAGCGCGGGGGCCTCGGCGGCGGCCGCGTCCGGCGTCCCGGCGGGGGCCGGCCTGCGGGCGGAGGGCAGGAGTCCGCGCAGTCCGACGGTGGCCGCCTGGCGGGCGCCGCGGCCGGCGATGCGGCGTACGACGAGGTCGCCCGCGAGCTGGACGGCGGTGACGATGACGATGAGCAGCACGATGGTGATGTTCATCAGGCCGGTCTCGTGGCGCTGGAAGCCGTAGGAGATGGCGAGGTTGCCGAGCCCGCCGCCGCCGACGGCGCCGGCCATGGCGGAGTAGCCGATGAGGGCGATCACCGTGGTGGTCAGGCCCGCGACGATCGAGGGCAGCGCCTGCGGGAGCAGCACCTTGAGGACGACGGTCCAGGTGCCGCCGCCCATCGACTGGACGGCCTCGACCAGGCCCTGGTCGACCTCGCGCACGGCGGTCTCCACCAGGCGGGCGAAGAAGGGTATGGCTCCGACGGCGAGGGCGACGACCGCGGCGCTGGGGCCGATGGAGGTGCCGACCACGAAGCGGCTGAAGGGGATCAGCCAGACGAGGAGGATGATGAAGGGCAGGGAGCGGCCGAGGTTGACGACCGTGCCGATGACCTTGTTCACCACGACGTTCTGGAGCAGTGCCCCGCGGTCGGTGAGGACCAGCAGGATGCCCAGCGGCAGGCCGCCGACGATGGCGTAGACCGTGGACCACCACACCATGAAGAGGGTGTCGAGACACGCGTCGCGCAGCAGGGGCTGCATTTCGGACCAGGTCACTTGGCACCTTCCTTGAGGAGCTCGTCGGCGGGTGCCGGGGTCTTGAGGGGGGCGACCTCGACCTGGAGGCCCTGCTCGCGCAGGAAGCCGATCGGGACGACGTTCTCCTCGAAGCGGCCGGGGAGCTCGATGCGCATCCGGCCGATCTGCTTGCCGCAGACGGTGTCCATCGCGGCGCCCAGGATCGAGATGTCGACGTTGTAGGTGCGCGACAGCTGGGAGATGACCGGCTGGGTCGCGGCCTCGCCGTGGAAGGTGATGTCGACGACCGTGCGGTCCTCGCCGGAGGGCTCGCCGCCGACGGGGAAGAGCTCGGCCGCCAGCTCGGAGCCGGGGGTGGCGAGCAGCTCGGAGACGGTGCCGGACTCCACGACGCGGCCGCCCTTCATGAGGGCCGCGGAGTCGCAGATGGTCTTGACGACCTCCATCTCGTGGGTGATGAGGAGGACGGTCAGGCCGAGCTGGCGGTTGAGGTCGCGCAGCAGCGTGAGGATGGAGCGGGTGGTCTCCGGGTCGAGCGCGGAGGTCGACTCGTCGGAGAGCAGCACCTTGGGGTCGCCGGCCAGGGCGCGGGCGATGCCGACGCGCTGCTTCTGGCCGCCGGAGAGCTGGCCCGGGTAGGCCTTGGCCTTGTCGGCGAGGCCGACGAGGTCGAGGAGTTCGAGTGCCTTGCGGCTGCGCTCCTTGCCGGAGACGCCCAGGATCTCGAGCGGGAGCTCGATGTTGCTCTGGACGGTGCGCGAGGAGAGCAGGTTGAAGTGCTGGAAGACCATGCCGATGCGGCTGCGGGCCTTGCGCAGTTCGGCGTTGGCGCGGGGGCCGCGCCCGGCGAGTGCGGTGAGGTCCTGGCCGGCCACGGTGACCGTGCCGGAGCTGGGGCGCTCCAGGAGGTTGACGCAGCGGATGAGGGTCGACTTGCCGGCGCCGCTCTGGCCGACGACGCCGTACACCTCGCCCTCGCGCACGTGCAGGTCGACGCCGTCGAGGGCGGTGACCTCGCGGCCACGTGAGCGGTAGACCTTTGTCAGGCCCGTAGTGGTGATCACAGGGGATTCCGTCACTGTCGAGTGCGCGGCGTGGGTGGTGCCGGCACGGGAATTCATTGCGGAACGCGGCATCGGTGATCCCCGGCGGGCGCGTGGCGCGCGGCTTCGGGGTCCTGGTGACGCGGGGCGGAGCTCCGGTCCGGTCCTGCTGGATCCGGGTCGGGCTCTACGGGTCTCGCTTCGGGGCGCGAGGCACAGAACGGGGGCCCTCAGCGGTCACACATTCGACACATGCAACGAGCACCGGGCGTCATCATCGCCTCGGTCGCAAGGGTGCGGCTGCTCGTCGTGGTCATGCGGGAAAGTAAAACAGAAGCGTGTGCGAGTCGGCCAAGCCTGTCCGAATAGCGGACGCGACTGGCCGAAGCGTGGACGTCACCGGCCGATTCCGGATGATCTCCGGGTTGCCCCGTGGCCTGCGCGGACGCGGGCCGGGGGCGTGTCCGCCGGGTGTGCCGGAGGAGCCGGCGACCCGCCGTATGTGGCCAAGACCACGGCTCCTGGCGCGGCGGGACGGGGCCGGGGGCCGGTCCCGGGGCGCCCGCGGCGGGCCACTAAAGTCGTCCCATGCTTGTCCAGCCCCCTCCGCCCGCCCGCGCCGCCCGGCGGCCGCGGTGATCGACGCGCTGACGCTCGCGGTCGGCCTGACCGCCCTCGCGCTCGCCGCCTGGTGCGGCTTCGCCTTCTCGCGTGACCAGTCCACCAAGGACTGGCACTTCATCGGCATGGCCGTGGTGTCCGTCCTGGCCCTCGTCCAGCTCGTCGTCGGCGTGGTGCGGCTGGCGGGCGGCGACAGGCCCGCACAGGGCATGGCCATCTTCGTCGCCTATCTGATCGGGTCGGCGGCGGCCGTCCCCGCCGCCGGGTTCATGTCGCTCGTGGAGCGCACGCGCTGGGGCTCGGCGACCGTGGCGGCCGGCGGTGTGATCCTGGCCGTGCTCGAAGTCCGGCTCTACGACATCTGGGGAGGCTGACCATGACCGAATCCACCGAGCCGCCCGCCAAGGCGGCCTTCGACCTCGGCCAGGGGCCCGGGCGGCTGCTGGTCTGGCTCTACGGCGTCTTCACCGTCGCGGCGGCCTCCCGCTCGATCGTCCAGATGATCCTGCACTTCGGGAAGGCGCCCCTGGCGTACTCCCTGTCCGCGGTGGCCGCGGTGGTCTACGCCTTCATCACGTACTCGCTGGTGCGCGGCGGGCCCGCGGCCCGCAGGGCGGCGCTGGTGTGCTGCGCGGCGGAGCTGGCCGGCGTGCTCGTCGTCGGGACCTGGACCCTGGCCGCACCGTCGGCCTTCCCCGACGCGACGGTGTGGTCGGACTACGGCATGGGCTACCTCTTCATCCCGGTCATCCTCCCGGTGACGGCGATGATCTGGCTCCGCCGCGCGGCCCCGGCGGGCCGCGAATAGCCGAGGGTTCCCCAGGGCTTGGATGTGCCGCAGGTCGACGATCACCTGCAGCACACCCAAGCCCGTGGGGGCACCTCCCAGCGGTAGCTGGGGGAGGCAACAGACCCGCGCCTTACCGCGAACCGCAGCCAACCATCAGGCGAAAGCCGCCGCAGGCACCCGCTTCTCCAGCGTCACCAGCACCAGCTTGCGGGTCACCTGTTCCGTGCCCACCTGCGCGTAGCCCCACTTGCGGTACAGCCGCAGGTTGCCCTCGTTGCGCTGGCCCGTCGCCAGCCGGAAGCACCGGGCCGACCGCTCGTCCGCGAGCCGGTCCTCGACCGCGCCCAGCAGGCGCCCGCCCAGCCCGTGCCGCTGCATCCGGGGGTGGACGATCAGGCCCGCGATGGTCGCCGTGCCGTCCCCGTCGACCGTGGCGCGCACCGAGCCGACGACCTCGTCGCCGAGCCGGGCCACCAGCACACAGCCGCCGGCCAGCTCCGTGCGGAGCCCGTCGAGGGTCTGGGTGAGGGGTTCGATGGAATAGTCGCCGTAGAGCTCGGCCTCGCCCTGATAACAGAGGTACTGGAGCTTGAGGATCTGCTCGGCATCGTCTTCGGTCGCCGCAGAGATGGTCACGCTCATGCCCATGTGCGCACGCCTCCCCTATGTCGGTTCGGTCCGCCCTGACAGGAGCCGTCGCGTGGAACGCCGCCTCCGTGGCGCCGGCTGTCTAACGCTCCTTTCCCCCACGTTCAGGAGCCGCAACCTCCGCCGTGAGCATTCTGCGCAGACAACCAAGGCAACGGGAACGCACGGGCCCCAAAGATCCTTGTGAGATACCCAACTCACCTGCGATTTCCCGGTAGGTGGGGTCGCTGCGGGAGAGCAGGGCCCCCAGCAGCCCGGGGCATCTTCCGGGCAGACGGCGTACGACGGCGCGCAGCGCGCGGCTCTCCTCGGCGGCGAGCACCGCCTGCTCCACGCAGGACTCGCCGGCCGGTTCCTCCATGGTCGGGTCGTAGAGCACCTCACGGCGGGCCCGGCGGCGCGCGACGCGGGCCTCGGCCCGTACGGCGGCGCGCAGCCGCAGGGCGGAGACGGACCACCGGCCGCGGGCGGTGCGCCGGTCGCTCAGCAGCCGTACCCAGACGGACTGTTCGAGGTCGGCGGCCTCGATGCCCGCGGCCGGTGCCTCCGCCGCGCACTCGGCCGCCAGGAGCGGCCGCAGTGCGGTCAGAAGATCGTTCGGTGTCATGACGGGCGGGACGTGACCGGCCCGCCCGCCGGTTGCCACCGGGGCGCGCGCTCACCCTCGCGGGTGAGATCGCGCGCCGTGCTTACGGTTGACGGCTGTGCGCCACTACTTACGGAAGTCCGCCGCCGCGAGCGCCGCCGTGTCGCAGTTGTCGGAGAAGATCCCGTCAATGCCGGTGGCGAAGTACGCCTTGAAGGCGCCGAACGCGTCGCCGTAGGCGTTGGGGTCCGTGCCGCGCCGGAAGTCGGCGGGCAGGAAACTGTTCTCGTTGCGCATGGTGTAGGGGTGCAGGAACAGGCCCTGCGCGTGCGCGTCGTGGACCAGGGTGGTCGGCTCGGTGAGCCGGTCGTTCTTGTCGCGGGGGATGATCTGGTTCACCCACGGGCCGATGCCCTGCGCGAAGCCGGCTATCCACTTCAGGCCCTTGGGCGTGATGAGGTCCTTGACCGTGCGCGGGTCCTTGGCCTCGACGAAGTCCCAGGGGCGGGTGGGCAGGTCGTCGAGCAGCAGCACCTTGGGGCCGTCCACGCCCAGCCTGCCCAGCCGCTGGAGGCTGCTCGGCTCGAAGGACTGGAGGAAGGTGTGCCCGTTGCGGCCGGCCCGTCCGTAGCGGCGCAGCAGCTTGGCGAGGGGCTCCTCCAGGCCGAGGCCGGCCTTGCGGAAGTACGTGGGGTGCTTGGTCTCGACGTGCAGCCAGATCTTGCGCCCGCGCTTGCGGCCCTGCTCGTCGGCCCACTTGAGGACCTCTTCGAAGGTGGGCACGTCCCAGCGGCCGTCGTAGAGGGTGTTGCGCTGCCGGGTGCCCGGGATGCGCTCGATCGCCCGCAGCGTCTTGAGCTCGGCCAGCGTGAAGTCCTCGGTGAACCAGCCGGTGTGCGCCTCGCCGTCGACCGTCTTGGTCGTCTTGCGCGAGGCGAACTCCTTGCGCGTGGCGACGTCGGTCGTGGCGGTGATGTCGTTCTCGTGCCGGCAGACCAGGTGCCCGTCCTTGGTGGGCACGACATCCTGCTCGATGACGTCCGCGCCGTTGGCGAGGGCGTACTCGTAGGAGCCGAAGGTGTGCTCGGGGCGGTAGCCGCAGGCGCCGCGGTGGCCGACGACGACCGGCGTCGGCAGGTCCTTGTACGAGCCGGAGTCGCCGTGCCCGCGCCCGTACGCCGCGGGGGTCCCGCCGGACGGCGTGCCCGGCCCGCGCTGCGCGGCGGCCGCCGTGCCCGCCGTGCCGCCGAGGACGACCGCCCCCGCCCCGAGGGCCGCCGCGGCCCCCAGAAGGGTGCGCCTGCCCGGCCGCTGCTCCTGCTCCATGAACACTCCTAGCGATGTGTTGCTTTTCGGGTGCCTGTCCGGCACCTGTGAGACGCGCCGATCGTAGGCACGTACGACTTTCCGATGGGAAGACGAAGGTCAAACAGGGTGCAAAGTCACGTCAACACTGCGTATCAGGTCGATGAACCCGGCGTGCGCGCTCGGGGTACCGGCGAGTATGGTCAGCCCCTGCGCAGGAGTGCGCCACCTCGACCACCACGACCGGAGGGCCCGTTGTCCCGCATCTTGCTCAAGGCGTTTCTCGGATTGCTCATGCGCGTCCTGTACCGCCCCAAGGTCGAGGGCGCGGAGCACATCGCCGAGAGCGGCCCGGTGATCCTGGCCGGCAGCCACGTCACCTTCGTCGACTCGCTTTTCCTCGCGCTGGTGGTCAAGCGCCAGGTGTTCTTCATCGGCAAGGACGAGTACGTCACGGGCAAGGGGATCAAGGGCCGGCTGATGGCCTGGTTCTTCGGCAGCTCCGGGATGATCCCGGTGGACCGCGACGGCGGTCACGGCGGTGTCGCCGCGCTGATGACGGGCAAGCGGGTGCTGGACGAGGGCCAGGTCTTCGGGATCTACCCCGAGGGCACCCGCTCCCCCGACGGCCGCCTCTACCGCGGCCGCACCGGAATCGCCCGGCTGACGCTGATGACCGGCGCGCCGGTGGTGCCGTTCGCGATGCTCGGGATGGACAAGGTCCAGCCGGGCGGCAAGGGCAAGCTGCGCATCTCCCCGGTGACGATCCGCTTCGGCGAGCCGCTGGACTTCTCCCGCTACGAGGGCATGGACCGCGACCGCTACGTCCTGCGG
Organism: Streptomyces sp. NPDC051173; assembly: GCF_040689515.1. Taxonomy (NCBI): domain Bacteria; kingdom Bacillati; phylum Actinomycetota; class Actinomycetes; order Kitasatosporales; family Streptomycetaceae; genus Streptomyces; species Streptomyces sp. NPDC051173. The sequence goes on along the minus strand of NZ_JBFBBD010000008.1, from coordinate 28,188 downwards.
GCCGTCACCGACGAGGTGATGACCGAGGTGATGGAGCTGTCGGGCCAGGAGTACGTGGACATCTACGCCACCAAGGCCCGGGAGACCAAGGCCGCCTGACATACCGTCACTCCTGACCCGGGGACCGCTCTAGGCCCGGCCGAAGCACGCGGGCTGGAAGCCCGGGTCGGCCGGGCCCTTGCGTGCCAGGGCGTTGAGCACCCACTGGGCGACGACCGGGTCCTTGGTCGCCTGGTCGTGCATGAAGGGGTCGAGCGGGCACTTGTCCTGGAGCACGACGTTGGTGAGGTGCTCCGCGGGCCCGGTCAGCAGGGCGCTGGTGTAGGGGATGACGACCTCGTCGTGCCGGGTGGTGATGACCGTGTAGTCCGGGCCGGCCGGGGTCTCGTCGCCCGCGTTGAGCTTCTTCATCAGGTCGGAGCCGACCTGCTGGTCCACGCAGGACGGGCAGAAGGTCCAGCCCGCGGGGATCGCGAGCGGGTTCTTGGTGCCGTGGTTGGAGGGCACGATGCCGATGAGGTCGTCGACCTTGTCCGCGCCGCCCAGGAACTTCACGTAGTAGCGCGGCATCATGCCGCCCTGACTGTGGCCGACGATGTCGACCTTGGCGGCGCCCGTCGCGCCCCGCACGGCCTCGACGAAGTCCCGCAGCTCGGCGGCGGCCTGGGGGATCGGGTCGGTCTCCATGTGCCCGTAGTTGAAGGCGAAGACGCAGTAGCCCGCCTCCTTCAGCTTCGGGGAGAGCGCCGCCCAGTTCTCGGCCATCAGCTTGAACGTGCCGTTGACCAGCACCACGGGCTGGGGGTGGGCCGAATCCGGCTTGCACGACCAGTCGTTGGCGCCGCGCGGCGGGATGTCGAGGACGGAAGCGGAGGCGGGGGTCGCGAGCCCCGCGAGGCCGAGGGTCGCGGTGGCCGCGGCGGCGAGGAGGAGCCTGACAGTTCTGCGCAGACGCATGGGGGGTCCTTAAGCACGGGACTCTCGTCCGAACCATGTTCGACAATGTCGACCAGTGGACGAGATGGTTGCCTGCGCATAAGGATCACGTCAAGGGCAATTGTTTCCGGGAAATGTCACACGGGCCGAGGCTTGCCACCCCGGCCCGTGTGCGATTTGCTGCTCACTTGAGCCACGTTGCGCTCAGCGCTGCCCGGTTCTGCGGGTGGTGCCGTCTGCGCACCACCGCTCCGCGGCGGTGTCCTCAATCGCCGGACGGGCTTGAGTCGGCTGATGCGGATGGGCAATTCAGCCCATCCGGCGTTTGAGAACCCGCCGGACACGGACTAGTGGCCTCCGGAGCCCTCCTCCAGGCGCTGGCCGCGCAGCAGGAACCAGGCCGCGACCGCCGTCGCCAGCAGCACCGCCGCGCCGATCCCGGAGGCGATCCGCAGGCCCTGGACGAAGGCGTCCTGCGCCGAGGAGAGCAGGGCGTCGCCCGTCCCGCCCGGCAGCCCGGCCGCGGCCTCGACCGCGCCGCCCAGCGAGTCGTGGGCTTCGGCGGCGGCCCGGTCCGGCACCGCGGCCGGCGTGTGGAAGCCGCGGTAGACGCCGGTGACGATCGACCCGAGCAGGGCGATGCCGAGCGCCGCGCCCAGCTCGTACGCCGTCTCGGAGACCGCCGAGGCGGCGCCCGCCTGCTCCTTGGGGACGCTGGAGAGGATCACGTCGGCGGTGACGGTGAACGAGAAGCCCGCGCCCACGCCGACCATCAGCAGCACCACGCCCAGCACCGGGTAGGCGGTGTCCGCGTGCAGCCAGGCGAGCACGGCGAGCGCGGCGCCTATCGCCGCGAGGCCGCCCGCCACCACCGACCGTACGGACCAGCGCCTGGCGGCCCGCCCGGCGAGCAGGCCCGCGGTCACCGCGCCCACGGCGGCGGGCAGTTCGGCGAGCCCGGCCTCCAGCGGGTTGCGGCCCTGGACCAGCTGGAGGAACTGCGACAGGAAGAACACCAGCCCGGACAGGCCCAGGATGGTCAGCAGGTCGGCGAGTACCGCCCCGGAGAAGCCGCGGTGGTGGAAGAGCCGCATGTCCAGCAGCGGCTTGGACAGCTTGAGCTGGCGCCGTACGAACCACACCATCACCAGCAGTCCCGCGAGGCCGGCCAGCAGGTAGTACCAGCGGAAGCCGTACGCCGCCGCCTCCTTGACCGCGTAGACGACCGCCACGATGCCGACCATCGACAGGGCCACGCTGAGCAGGTCCCAGGGGCCCGGCGAGGGGTCCTTGGACTCGGGCAGCAGCTTGACGCCGACGAGGACGAGCACGGCCATGACCGGCAGGTTGATCAGGAAGACCGAGCCCCACCAGAAGTGCTCCAGCAGGAAGCCGCCCACCACCGGGCCCACGGCCGCGCCGGCGGAGGCCATCGCGCCCCAGATACCGATGGCGAAGCTGCGCTCCTTGGGATCGTGGAAGAGATTGCGGATCAGGGCCAGCGTCGAGGGCATCAGGGTCGCGCCCGCCACGCCCAGCAGGGCACGGGCGGCGATCATCATCTCGGGGCTGCTCGCGTAGGCGTTGAGCACGGAGACGCCGCCGAACGCCACGGCGCCCGTGAGCAGCAGCTTCTTACGGCCGATGCGGTCGCCGAGGCTGCCCATGGAGACCAGCAGACCGGCGATGACGAAGGAGTAGATGTCACCGATCCACAGCAGCTGGGTGCCCGAGGGGCGCAGATCCTCGCTGAGGAAGGGGGTGGCGAGGCCCAGCACGGTCGCGTCGACGGCGACCAGCAGGACGGCCAGGACGAGGACGGCCAGCGCGAGCCAGCGGCCCGGACGCGGCGCTTCCGGCGCGGCGGCCCGCTGCGGGGTGACGGTGTGGCCGGTCACGGTTTCATCCTCCGCTCGGCGCCGCCGAGCAGCAGCTCGGCGACCATACGGGTGCGGTCCTTGGCCGCGACCCTGCCCTCCTGCACGGCCCAGGCGCCGGAGCCGATCAGGCCGTAGAGCGCCTCGGTGAGCCAGGCGGGCGAGAGGTCGAGCCGGAAGGTGCCCTCTTCCTGGCCGCGCAGGAAGAGCGCGGTGACGCGGGCGTCCAGCCGGTTCCAGCCCTCGTTGACCCCGGCTTCGTAGAGCTGGTTCTCGGTGAAGAGGAAGGCCATCAGTCCGGCCGCCGGCTCGGTCCTCGCGATCAGGCGGCGGAGCGCTTCGGCGGCGTCGCCCTCCTCGGTGCGGGCCTCGTCCAAGGCGTGCTCGAACTGCCGGATGCTGAGGTCCTCCAGCGCGCGGACGAGCGCGTCGCGCCCGGCGAAGTGGCGGTGGAGGGTGGCGCGGCTGATTCCCGCGGCCCGGGCGATCTCGTCCATCGACGCGGTCGCCTTGCGGGTGAGCAGCCCTGCGGCCGCTTCGAGCACATGGTCCGGTTCGACACTCATGAGACGACCATAACCCGAATGAGACATGGATGTCTCATTCGGGTGGTCGACGTCTCAGGATCGACGTGCGTGTCTAGCCGCGCTTGGCCTCGGCCCATTCACGCTGGACCGCCAGATCCGCCTTGACCTCGCCCAGCTGCACCGCGACCGCCGAGGGCGCCGTGCCGCCCCGCCCGCTGCGCGAGGCGAGCGCCCCGGGCACGTCGAGGACCGTGCGGACCTCGGGGGTGAGGTGCGGCGAGATCGCGGCGAACCGCTCGTCCGTGAGCTGGTCGAGCTCGATGCCGTGGGCCTCGCACTCCTTGACGCACTCCCCCGCGACCTCGTGCGCGACCCGGAACGGCACACCCTGCTTGACCAGCCACTCCGCGATGTCGGTGGCCAGCGAGAAGCCGGCCGGGGCCAGCTCCTCCATCCGGGCGCGGTTGACCGTGAGGGTCGCCATCATCCCGGTGAAGGCCGGGAGCAGGACCTCCAGCTGGTCGCAGGAGTCGAAGACCGGCTCCTTGTCCTCCTGGAGGTCGCGGTTGTAGGCGAGCGGCAGCGCCTTGAGCGTCGCCAGCAGGCCGGTCAGATTGCCGATGAGCCGGCCGGACTTCCCCCGCGCCAGCTCGGCGATGTCGGGGTTCTTCTTCTGCGGCATGATCGAGGAGCCGGTGGAGAAGGCGTCGTGGAGGGTCACGAAGGAGAACTCCTTCGTGTTCCAGATGATCACCTCCTCGGCGATCCTCGACAGGTCCACGCCGATCATCGCCGTGATGAAGGCGAACTCCGCGACGAAGTCCCGGGCGGCCGTCCCGTCGATGGAGTTGCCGGACGAGCCGCGCTCGAAGCCCAGGTCGGCGGCGACCGCCTCCGGGTCCAGGCCGAGCGAGGAACCGGCGAGCGCCCCCGAGCCGTACGGCGAGACGGCCGTGCGCGTGTCCCACTGCCGCAGCCGCTCCGCGTCCCGGCCGAGCGCCTGGACGTGGGCGAGCACGTGGTGGGCGAAGAGCACGGGCTGGGCGTGCTGGAGGTGGGTGCGCCCCGGCATGGCGACGTCCGCGTGCGCCTCGGCCAGGCCGACCAGCGCCTCCTGGAGCTCGGTGAGCAGCCCGCCGATGATCCGGGCGTGGTCCCGCAGATACATCCGGAAGAGGGTCGCGACCTGGTCGTTGCGGGACCGCCCGGCGCGCAGCTTGCCGCCGAGGTCGGGGCCGAGCCGCTCCAGCAGTCCACGCTCCAGGGCGGTGTGCACGTCCTCGTCGGCGATCGTGCCGGTGAAGGTGCCCGCCGCGACGTCGGCCTCCAGCAGCCCGAGGCCGTCGGTCATCCGCTGGAGCTCGTCGGCCGTCAGCAGACCGGCCTTGTGCAGCACGCGCGCGTGCGCGCGGGAGCCCGCGATGTCGTACGGGGCGAGGCGCCAGTCGAAGTGGACGGAGGCGGAGAGCTTGGCCAGTGCCTCGGCGGGTCCGTCCGCGAAGCGGCCGCCCCACAGCCGTACGTCGCCGCCGCTGTTGCCGTTGCTCACTTGCTGCTCCTCAAGGCTGGTGGTGTGCGGCCGCCTCCCCGCCGTGGGGCGGGGAGGCGGCTCCGTGCAGGGTGCTAACCGCTGGGATCAGACCAGGTCACGCTTGGCCGCGATCTTCGACGAGAGGCCGAAGATCTCGATGAAGCCCTTGGAGAGCGACTGGTCGAAGGTGTCGCCGGTGTCGTAGGTGGCGAGGTTGAAGTCGTAGAGCGACTTCTCGGACTTCCGGCCGGTGACGACGGCCCGGCCGCCGTGCAGCGTCATCCGGATGTCGCCGGAGACGTGCTCGTTGGCCTCGGCGATGAAGCCGTCCAGCGCCCGCTTGAGCGGCGAGAACCACAGGCCGTCGTAGACCAGCTCGCTCCACCGCTGCTCGACCTGCCGCTTGTAGCGGGCCAGCTCGCGCTCGACGGTGACGGCCTCCAGCTCCTGGTGGGCGGTGATCAGCGCGATCGCGCCGGGCGCCTCGTAGATCTCCCGGGACTTGATGCCGACCAGCCGGTCCTCGACCATGTCGAGCCGGCCGACGCCCTGGGCACCGGCCCGCTCGTTGAGCTGCTGGATGGCCTGGAGCACGGTGACGGGCTTGCCGTCGATGGCGACCGGGACGCCCTGCTCGAAGGTGATGATCACCTCGTCGGCCTCCCGGGGGGTGGCCGGGTTCGCGGTGTAGTCGTAGACGTCCTCGATCGGGGCGTTCCAGATGTCCTCCAGGAAGCCGGTCTCGACGGCCCGCCCGAAGACGTTCTGGTCGATGGAGTACGGCGACTTCTTGGTGGTCGCGATCGGGAGCTGCTTCGCCTCGCAGAAGGCGATGGCCTTGTCCCGGGTCATGGCGTAGTCCCGGACCGGGGCGATGCAGGTGAGCTCCGGCGCGAGGGAGGAGATGCCCGCCTCGAACCGCACCTGGTCGTTGCCCTTGCCGGTGCAGCCGTGGGCGACGGTGCTCGCGCCGTGCTTCCTGGCGGCGGCGACGAGGTGCTTGACGATCGTCGGCCGGGAGAGCGCGGAGACCAGCGGATAGCGGTCCATGTAGAGGGCGTTGGCCTTGATCGCCGGGAGGCAGTACTCCTCGGCGAACTCGTCCTTGGCGTCGGCGACCTCCGCCTCCACCGCACCGCAGGCGAGCGCGCGCTTGCGGATGACGTCCAGGTCCTCGCCGCCCTGGCCGACGTCCACGGCGACGGCGATGACCTCGGCGCCCGTCACCTCGGCGATCCAGCCGATGGCGACGGAGGTGTCCAGGCCGCCGGAGTAGGCGAGTACGACGCGCTCGGTCACGGGTTTCTCCTTACGATGCATGCGGTGATGGGTATAACTATGCACTGCTCCGTATGTTTCGTCAATAGCTCATGGGGGTGAATCGAGCGGGCGTTCCTGTCGACCGGGCGGTCTACGATGCGACTATCGAGAGGCCCGACTAGGGGAGGTTGTCTTGACCATGGCCGTGCAGATCGATTCACTGCAGAACGCCATCGACCGCATCGCCTCAGTGATCAAGGGCTTCAAGATCGAGGCAGTGGGGGACCGGATCATCATGACGCCGCAGAGCAGCGTCCAGAGCCTGACCATCTTCGATGTCCGTGACGCCGCCCTGGCAGCCGGTGTCGACCGGGAACGCGTGCTGTCCGACGTGGAGTTCACATTCCCGGGAGAACCCAAACGCTGCCCGGACGTATCGGTCATCGAAGGCGGCGCAACAGATCCGCTCTCGTACGAGGACCTCCTGGCCGCCGTCGAGATCGTTTCCTCGAAGAACGACAAGAACGACTACGCGATCAAGGTCCAGCAGTACGCCCACTTCGGCGTACCCCTCTACCTGATCATTGACCCGTTCCGCGGCGAGTGCGACCTGCTCACCCGGCCCGAGGGCGACACCTACGCCTCCCGCGAGCTGTACAAGTACGGCGACACCGTCCCGCTCCGCCTGACCGACGGAAGCTCCGTCGACATCCCCACACACACCTTCAAGCGCCGCACCTGACCGGGTCCCGCACCCCGGATTTGGATCACGGCGCCAAACAGGATATTTTCTTCTTGCACGCCCCGCCGGGAAGAAAAGCCCGGAGGGACGCGGCACCGGGACGTGGCGCAGCTTGGTAGCGCACTTGACTGGGGGTCAAGGGGTCGCAGGTTCAAATCCTGTCGTCCCGACGGTGCAGTAGAGGTGAGCGGCCCGGAGGTTTTCCTCCGGGCCGCTTGTTTGTGTGTGTGGGCTCAGACGATGCGCACGCCGCCGCGGAAGACCGCCCTCACCGCGTGCACGGCCGTGATGTCGGTGAGCGGGTCGCCGGACACGGCGACGAGGTCGGCGTCGTAGCCGGGGGCGATGGAGCCCTTGTGGCAGGCGACGCCGCAGACGCGGGCCGCCGTGGAGGTCACGGCGCGCAGCGCCTCCAACGGGCTGAAGCCCAGGTCCACCATGGCCGTGACGCAGCGGGGATGGCTGCCGTGCGCCTTGGCCGGGAGGGTCCCGGAGTCGCTGCCGCACGCCATGACCACGCCGGCCTGCCGCATCGCGGCCAGTCCCGCGATCATTTCGGGGATCATTTCGGGGATCCGCCGGGCGGTCCCGGGCGGCGGTGGCACGCCGGGCAGCGAGCCCGGGGTGAGCGAGGCGACGATGCCCGCCCGGACCATCTCGTCGATCACCCGGCGGTCGTAGTGGACCCCGGCCTCGTCGTCGGTGACGAAGGAACAGTGCTCGATCGAGTCGAACCCGGCGGCGACGGCGTGCGCGATGCCGGAGACCGTGTGCGCGTGCGCGGTGATGGGCAGTTCGTGCCGGTGCGCCTCGCGTACGGCCGCGCGCAGTTCGGCGTGGCCGTACTGCGTGCGGTACGGGTCCGGGCCGGGCGTCGGATCGCCGCCGGTCACCATCACCATCACCACGTCCACGCCGCGCTCCGCGCGCTCGCGCACCGCCGCGCGCACCGCTTCGATCCCCTCTGCCTCGCCGCCGAGGAACCAGTGGTGCCCGCGGGGCGTGGTGAGCGGCGGGCCGGAGGCGAGCACCCGCGGGCCCGCGGCGGGGTCCTTCGCGGTCTCCTCGCGCAGCCGCAGCGCGAGATAGCCGCGGTCGCCCAGGTCGCGTACGGTCGTCACGCCCGCCGCGAGCGTGGCGCGGGCCGCGGCCCGCATGCGCATCAGCAACTCCTCGTCGGCGGCGCGCCGCAGGCTGCCCACCACGTCGTCGCTCGCGTCGAGGGCCAGGTGGACGTGGGTGTCCACGAATCCGGGGAGCAGTGCGGCCTCGCCCAGGTCGACCGGCTCGGCGCCGGCGGGCGGCTCCCCGCCCGCGCGGACGTCGACGATCCGCCCGCCCTCCACCAGCACCAGCGGCCGCTCCACGGGCCCCGGCCCCGCCCCGTCGAACAGCGATCGCGCGCGTACGGCGAGCATGGCTCCTCCTGTGTTCAATTGGCTGTGTTCAACTCACTGATGACTCCCGTCAACTGCCCGGTGGAAGCCTCGTGTTAAGCCCGGCGACATCATGATTTCCCCGTGGGGCGGGAGAACAGCACAAAAGGGGTGCGGACCGGTGGTCCGCACCCCTTTCGGCGAAGAGTGTCAGCGTTCCTTCTGGGCCAGTCTCAGGAGGTGGTCCGCCAGGGCCTGGCCGCCCTTGGGGTCGCGGCTGATGAGCATGACCGTGTCGTCGCCCGCGATGGTGCCGATGATCTCGTGGACGCCCGCCTGGTCGATGGCCGAGGCGAAGAACTGCGCGGCGCCCGGCGGGGTGCGCAGCACGACGAGGTTGGCGGACGCCTCAGCCGAGATCAGCAGCTCGCCCGCGAGGCGGCCCATGCGGGCCTCCGTGGCGGACTCCCCCAGCGGGGCGCGGGGGGTGCGGTCACCGCCCTCGGAGGGGACCGCGTAGATCAGTTCACCGCCGGTGTTGCGGATCTTCACGGCGCCCAGCTCGTCGAGGTCCCGGGAGAGGGTCGCCTGGGTGACGGACAGTCCGTCGTCGGCGAGCAGCTTCGCGAGCTGGCTCTGCGACCGCACCGGCTGCCTGCCGAGGATGTCCACGATCCGCCGGTGGCGGGCGGTGCGGGTCTGCGGTACGGCCTGTCCGCCGTGGAACGGCTCGGCTTCCTGCGCCTCGGTCATCGTCTCGTCAGTCTCCGCATTCGTCTTTCCCTTGGCCCCCGTCGGCCGGTCGCACGTGTCACCCCGCGCTACGCACCCCCGCCGGCGGCGGTGTCCAGGACCCCGGGCAGGGCCCGGAGGAACGTTTCCACCTCATCTTCGGTGATGATCAGCGGTGGGGCCAGCCGCACCACGTCGGGTGCGACCGCGTTCACCAGGAGCCCGGTGTCCTGTGCCGCTTGCTGCACCTTCGGTGCGAGGGGCTCGGAAAGGACAATACCCAGCAGCAGGCCGGAGCCACGGACGTGGTCGACGAGGGGGTGGGCGAGCGCAGCGATCCCGTCACGCAGCCGCTCTCCCGTCCGCTTCACCCGGTCCAGGATTCCCTCCGTCTCCAGGGTGTCCAGGACGGCCAGGGCGGCGGCGCAAGCGACGGGGTTGCCGCCGAACGTCGAGCCGTGCTGACCGGGCGTCAGCAGGTCGGCGGCCGGGCCGAAGGCCAGGGTCGCGCCGATCGGCAGGCCCCCGCCGAGCCCCTTGGCGAGGGTGACCACATCGGGCTCGACGCCCTGCGCCTGGTGCTCGAACCAGTGGCCGGTGCGGCCGATACCTGTCTGGATCTCGTCCAGCACGAGCAGCGTCCCGGTCGCCCGGGTGATCTCGCGGGCGGCGGTCAGATAGTCCCGGGGCGGCACGACGACGCCGTTCTCGCCCTGGACCGGCTCCAGCACCACGAGCGCCGTGTCGGTGGTGACCGCGGCCCGGAGCGCCTCGGTGTCCCCGTACGGCACATGCGTCACCTCCCCCGGCAGCGGCAGGAACGGCTCCTGCTTGGCGGGCTGGCCGGTGAGGGCGAGGGCGCCCATGGTGCGGCCGTGGAAGCCGCCGGCGGCCGCGACCGTGCGGGTGCGGCCCGTACGCCGTCCGATCTTGAACGCGGCCTCGACGGCCTCCGCGCCGGAGTTGGCGAAGTAGACGCGGCCGGGGCGGCCCGCGAGGTGCAGGAGGCGCTCGGCGAGGGCGACGGTGGGCTCGGCGGTGAAGAGGTTGGAGACGTGGCCGAGGGTGGCGATCTGCTCGGACACCGCGCGCACGACGGCCGGGTGGGCGTGGCCGAGGGCGTTGACGGCGATCCCGCCGACGAGGTCGAGGTAGGCCCGGCCGTCGGCGTCCCAGACGGTGCTCCCCGCGCCGCGCACGAGCGGGATCCGGGGGGTGCCGTAATTGTCCATCAGGGCGCCCTGCCAGCGCCGGGTGAGCTCGGCGTTGCTCATGCTTCCCTCTCCTGGGGCTCGTCGGGTACGACCATGGTGCCGATGCCCTCGTCGGTGAAGATCTCCAGCAGGATCGAGTGCTGGACCCGGCCGTCTATGACGCGGGCGGTGGTGACGCCGTTGCGCACGGCGTGCAGGCAGCCCTCCATCTTGGGGACCATGCCGCTGGTCAGCTCGGGCAGCAGCCGCTCCAGCTCGCTCGCGGTGAGCCGGCTGATGACCTCGTCGCTGCGGGGCCAGTCCTCGTAGAGGCCCTCGACGTCGGTGAGGACCATCAGCGTCTCGGCGCCGAGCGCGGCGGCGAGGGCCGCGGCGGCGGTGTCGGCGTTGACGTTGAAGACGTGACCCTCCACGTCCGCGGCGTCCGCGCTGCGGGCGATGGAGGAGATGACCGGGATCCGGCCGTCGTCGAGCAGCGCCTGCACGGCACCGGTGTCGACGTGGGTGATCTCGCCGACCCGGCCGAGGTCCACGCGCTCGCCGTCGATCTCGGCGTAGTGCTTGGTGGCAGTCATGGTGTGGGCGTCCTCGCCGGTCATGCCGACGGCGAGCGGGCCGTGCCGGTTGAGCAGGCCGACCAGTTCGCGCTGCACCTGTCCGGCGAGCACCATCCGTACGACGTCCATCGCCTCCGGCGAGGTGACCCGCAGGCCCGCCTTGAACTCCGAGGCGAGGCCCAGCCGTTCGAGCTGCGCGCTGATCTGCGGCCCGCCGCCGTGCACGACGACGGGGCGCAGGCCCGCGTGACGGAGGAAGGCGACGTCCTGGGCGAAGGCCGACTTCAGCTCCTCGTCGACCATGGCGTTGCCGCCGAACTTGATGACCACGGTCTTGCCGTGGTGCCGCGTCAGCCAGGGCAGTGCCTCGATGAGAGTGCGGGCCTTGGGCAGGGCGGTGTGCTTGCGGGTGCCCGTGGCGGCGGGACTTGTGGCGGCGGGAGTTGTGGCACCGGGAAGGCTCATGAGGAGTACGCGCTGTTCTCGTGGACGTAGTCGGCGGTGAGGTCGTTGGTCCAGATGACCGCACTCTCCTCGCCGGCGGACAGGTCGGCGGTGATCCGGATCTCGCGGTAGCGCATGTCGACGAGGTCGCGGTCCTCGCCCACGGAGCCGTTCTTGCAGACCCAGACGCCGTTGATCGCGACGTTGAGCCGGTCCGGGTCGAAGGCGGCCGTGGTGGTGCCGATGGCGGAGAGCACCCGGCCCCAGTTGGGGTCCTCGCCGTGGAGGGCGCACTTGAGGAGGTTGTTGCGGGCGATGGTGCGGCCGACCTCGACGGCGTCGGCCTCGGTGGCGGCGCCCACGACCTCGACGCGGATGTCCTTCGAGGCGCCCTCGGCGTCGCCGATGAGCTGGCGGGCGAGGTCGTCGCAGACGGCCCGCACGGCCTCGGCGAAGTCGTCGTGGGCGGGGACGGCACCGGAGGCGCCCGAGGCGAGGAGCAGCACGGTGTCGTTGGTGGACATACAGCCGTCGGAGTCGACCCGGTCGAAGGTGGTGCGGGTGGCGGCGCGCAGCGCCCGGTCGAGGTCGGCGGAGTCCACGTCGGCGTCGGTGGTGAGGACGGCCAGCATGGTCGCGAGGCCGGGGGCGAGCATGCCCGCGCCCTTGGCCATGCCGCCGACGGTCCAGCCGTCGCCCTGGGCCACGGCGGTCTTGTGGACGGTGTCGGTGGTCTTGATGGCGATGGCGGCCTTCTCGCCGCCGTGCGGGGAGAGTTCGGCGGCGGCCTTGCCGATGCCGGGGAGCAGCTTGTCCATGGGCAGCCGGACTCCGATGAGGCCGGTGGAGGCCACGGCGATCCCGGCGGCGTCCGTGCCGAGCACTTCGGCTGCCTTCTCGGCGGTGGCGTGGGTGTCCTGGAAGCCCTGCGGGCCGGTGCAGGCGTTGGCGCCGCCGGAGTTGAGGACGACCGCGCCGACCCGCCCGCCCTTGAGGACCTGCTCGGACCACAGGACCGGGGCGGCCTTGACGCGGTTGGAGGTGAAGACTCCGGCAGCGGCCAGGCGGGGCCCGGTGTTGACGACGAGGGCGAGGTCGGCGCCGCCGCTCTCCTTGATCCCGGCGGCGATGCCCGCCGCCGTGAACCCCTGTGCTGCGGTCACGCTCACGGTGTCTTCTCCTTCTCCGTGCCGCCGTGGGGGCGGCTGCTGGTGACGTTCAGGGTGGTGCCGGCCCGTTCGCAGGGCGCCGACCTGGTGAGCATGACGGCCAGGGCGCGGCGGATGTGCGCGGCCCTGAAGCGGGCCGGGTGACGCGACCTCATGGCGCCACTCCCGTGGCGGGGAGCCCCAGCTCCTCGGGGAGCCCGAGGGCGATGTTCATGCTCTGCACCGCGCCGCCCGCGGTGCCCTTGGTGAGGTTGTCGATGGCGGCGACGACCACGATCCGGCCGGCCGCCGGGTCGTACGCGACCTGGAGGAGCGCGGCGTTGGAGCCGAGGACCGCGGCGGTGGAGGGCCACTGCCCCTCGGGGAGGAGGTGGGCGAACGGCTCGTCGCGGAACGCCTTCTCGTACGCGGCCCGCAGGCTTTCCGCCGTGACGCCGGGCCGGGCCTTGGCGCTGCAGGTGGCGAGGATGCCGCGGGGCATCGGCGCCAGGGTGGGGGTGAAGGAGACGGTGACGGGCTCGCCCGCGGCCGCGGTGAGGTTCTGGATCATCTCCGGGGTGTGCCGGTGGCCGCCGCCGACGCCGTACGGGCTCATGGCGCCCATGACCTCGCTGCCGAGCAGGTGCGGCTTGGCGGCCTTGCCCGCGCCGGAGGTGCCGGAGGCGGCGACGATCACGGCCTCGGGCTCGGCGAGCCCGGCGGCGTAGGCGGGGAAGAGCGCGAGGGAGACGGCCGTCGGATAGCAGCCGGGCACCGCTATTCGCCTGCCGCCGCGCAGGGCCTCCCGCGCACCGGGCAGCTCGGGCAGGCCGTACGGCCAGGTGCCGGCGTGCGGCGAGCCGTAGAACCGCTCCCACTGCCCCGCGTCCTCCAGCCGGAAGTCCGCGCCGCAGTCGACGACCAGCACCTCGTCACCGAGCTCCGCGGCGACGGCGGCGGACTGGCCGTGGGGCAGTGCGAGGAAGACGACGTCGTGCCCGGCGAGCGCCTCGGCCGAGGTCTCCTCCAGCACGCGGCCGGCGAGCGGCAGCAGGTGCGGCTGCACCGCGCCGAGCCGCTGCCCGGCGCTGGAGTGCGCGGTGAGGGCGCCGACGCGCACCTCGGGGTGCGCGAGCAGCAGGCGCAGCACCTCGCCGCCCGCGTATCCACTCGCTCCTGCCACTGCCGCACGGATTGCCATCGGGCCCCTCCTGGTCGATGGCATGACTATACGAAGTATTGAAGTTTTATGCAATGGTGCCCCGGAGCCCGGCCGGGAGCTCGCTTAGCCTCTTCCCTGTGCCAGCCTCCCGCCTCCATCGCGTCGCCGTCCTTGTGCTCGACGGTGCGAAGCCTCTCGACGTCGGAATTCCCGCGCAGGTCTTCACGACCCGCGCGAGCATGCCGTACGAGGTGCGGGTGTGCGGGGCGGCGCCCGGTCCCGTGGCCGGCGGCGACGGACTCGCGTACCACGTCGCCCACGGCCTCGACGCGCTCGCGTGGGCCGACATCGTCTTCGTCCCCGGTTACCGGTCCCCGGGCCGCGACGACCCGCCGCGGGCCGTGGTCGACGCGCTGATCGCCGCCCACGACCGGGGCGCGCGGCTCGCCGCCATCTCGACGGGCGCCTTCGCCCTCGCCGCCACGGGCCTCCTCGACGGCAAGCGCGCCACGACGCACTGGCACTACGCACGGGCGCTCGCGGCGAAGCACCCGCTCGTCCAGGTCGACGAGAACGTGCTGTTCGTCGACGAGGGCAGCGTGCTGACGTCGGCCGGCGCGGCGTCGGGCATCGACCTGTGCCTGCACATCCTGCGCGGCGACCTCGGCGTGGCCGCGTCGAACCACGCGGCCCGGCGCCTGGTCGCGGCCCCCTACCGCAGCGGCGGTCAGGCGCAGTACGTACCGCGCAGCGTGCCCGAGCCGCTCGGTGAGCGGTTCGCCGCCACCCGCGAGTGGGCGCTGCACCGGCTGGGCGGGACCCTCACCCTCGAACTGCTCGCCCGGCATGCCGCGGTGTCGCCGCGCACCTTCTCGCGGCGCTTCGTCGAGGACACGGGATACACGCCGATGGAGTGGGTCATGCGCGCCCGCATCGACCTGGCCCGTGAGCTGCTCGAACGTTCGGAGCGGCGCGTCGAGCAGATCGCCGCCGACGTCGGTCTGGGCACCGGTGCCAATCTGCGACTGCACTTCCAGCGCGTCCTCGGCACGACGCCGAGCGAGTACCGGCGCACCTTCACCCGGGGCGAGTGACCCACCGCCGCCTGGCGCGATCCTTTTGAACCCTGGCGATCGCGCCACTGTCGCGGGCGGAGGCGGCGCGCGAAATTGATGGGGAACCGAAGGGACACCATTCATGACGCGCATCGCCATCAACGGATTCGGCCGCATCGGACGCAATGTGCTGCGTGCGCTGCTGGAGCGTGACAGCGACCTGGAGATCGTCGCGGTCAACGACCTCACGGAGCCCGCCACCCTCGCGCGGCTGCTCGCCTACGACACGACGGCCGGCCGGCTCGGTCGCCCGGTGACCGTCGACGGGGACGCCCTCGTCGTCGACGGCCGTCGCATCACGGTGCTCGCCGAGCGTGAACCGGCGCGGCTGCCCTGGGCCGGACTCGGCGTCGACATCGTGCTGGAAGCCACCGGCCGCTTCACGTCGGCCGGGGCCGCCCGCGCCCACCTCGCAGCAGGCGCGAAGAAGGTGCTGGTCGGTGCGCCGTCGGAGGGCGCCGATGTCACGCTGGCGTTCGGGGTCAACACGGACGCGTACGACCCGGACGCGCACACGATCGTCTCGAACGCCTCGTGCACGACCAACGCCCTCGCGCCGCTGGCCGCGGTGCTCGACGAACTCGCCGGTATCGAGCACGGCTTCATGACGACGGTGCACGCCTACACGCAGGAGCAGAACCTGCAGGACGGTCCGCACCGCGACGCCCGCCGCGCCCGTGCCGCCGCCGTCAACATCGTGCCGACCACGACGGGAGCCGCCAAGGCGATCGGCCTCGTGCTGCCGAACCTCGACGGCAAGCTGTCGGGCGACTCGATCCGCGTGCCGGTCCCGGTGGGCTCGATCGTCGAGCTCAACACGACCGTCACCCGCGACGTGACGCGCGACGAGGTGCTCGCGGCGTACCGCGCCGCGGCGGAAGGGCCGCTCGCCGGCGTCCTCGAGTACTCGGACGACCCGCTCGTGTCGTCCGACATCACGGGCAATCCGGCCTCGTCGATCTTCGACTCGGCCCTCACCCGCGTCGAGGGCCGTCACGTCAAGGTGGTCGCGTGGTACGACAACGAGTGGGGCTTCTCGAACCGCGTGATCGACACACTCGAGCTCCTCGCCACCCGCTGACCGGCGCCGGGGCCGTACCCCGCCTCCGGCGGCCGCGTCGCCCAGTGGCTCCTGTGAGCGCTCCAGTCGGCCCGTCGGGTCGACCGGAGCGCTCGGTCACCCTCAGGCCGAGGTGAGCGCAGGGCATCGAACAGGCGCAAAATGGGCACGTGGGCGTCCGGCGCATGTCAGTGGACCGCCTCCTGGAGCAGCCGTCGGGCCGCGGACTGGTGGCGATCCCCCTCGTGCTGATCGTGGTGATCACCGCGGTGGACCTCCGCTCCGGGACGGACGTCCACCTCGGTCCGCTGCTGGTCATCGCGCCCGCCCTCACCGCCTCCTTCGCCGGGCCGCGGCTGACCGCCCTGATCGGGGCGCTGGCCGTCGCCGCCCAGGTCTTCATCGCCGTCTTCCACGGCGGGCTGGGCACGACCAACCACGTGGCGCAGATCATCGCCCTGGCCGTGCTCTCCGCGGTGGGGGTGTTCGTCTGCGCCCTGCGGGAGCGGCGCGGCCGGGAGCTGAGCCGGGTGCGGTCGGTGGCCGAGACGGCGCAGCTGGCCCTGCTGCGGCCGCCGCCGCGCCGGATCGGGCCGTTGCGGGTGGCCTGGCTCTATCTGGCCGCCGAGGACGAGACCCGGATCGGGGGCGACCTCTTCGCGGTCGCCCGCGCCGCCCGCCCCGCCACCCGGGTGCTCATCGGCGATGTACGGGGCAAGGGCCTGGCCGCCATCGGCGAGGCGTCCGTGGTGCTGGGCGCGTTCCGCGAGGGCGCCCACCGCTACGCCACCCTGCCCGAGCTCGTCTCCGCCTTGGAGGAGAGCGTCTGCCGGGATCTGGAGGAGGTCGCCGACACCGCGCACGACCCGGGCGAGCACTTCGTCACCGCCCTCCTGCTCGACATCCCGGACGAGGGCCCCGAGGCCGAGATGATCAGCTGCGGCCATCCGCCGCCCCTGCTGGTCCACGATCGGCAGGTGACGGTCCTGCACCCCCGCAGCCCCACGCCCCCGCTGGGCATGTGCGGGCCGCCCGGCCCGGGCCACCGCACCGACCCGTTCCCCTTCGCGCCCGGCGACACGCTCCTCCTCTACACCGACGGAGTCATCGAGGCCCGCTCGCCGGCCGGGGACTTCTACCCCCTCACCGAGCGGCTCGCCTCCTTCCCCGCCGCGGGCCCGGAGGCGCTGCTGCGCCACATCCACCGCGACCTGCTCTCGCACACCGGCGGGCAGCCCGCCGACGACACCGCCCTGCTGGCCGTCGAGCGCGCCCCCGACCGGCTCCCCCACCTGCCGCACGGGCCGGGCGACGACGCCGGTTCCCGACGCCACGGATATCCACCTGGACGGGCCGCGCGACCGTCATGATGTTGTCGGCCCCCGCCCCGGCCGTGTGAAGGCCTCGACGTTTCGCTATTTGCGCAAGCGCGAAACTGTAGGGTGCTGACGTTCCACGGCCCGGTCACGGGCCGTTCGACATGTCCCTTCTCCGAGCCGAGGGCCGTGACCGTGAACATCTCGCTCGCCGCGCGCCCCGTGAGCGGCAGCCGCCGCATGCGCCTGTGGGGCCACCTGTCCCCGCTGTGGCGCCTGGACTGGATCCTGCTCGGCGCCGTCGTGGCCCTGGGCGCGACCGGGGCGCTGCTGGCCTGGTCGGCCACCCGCTACCGCCAGGAGGCCCTGGGCGCCGACCCCGCCCTCTACCTCGAACGGCACCTGCTCAACCTGGCCCTCGGCCTACTGCTGTGCGCGGCGGTCACCGCGGTCGACTACCGCAGGTCACGCGGCTACGCCCCCGTGCTCTACGGCGCGGCCGTGCTGTTCCTCTTCACCGTGCTGACCCCGCTGGCCAGTACGGTCAACGGCGCGCACTCCTGGATCGTGCTGGGCGGCGGCTTCTCGCTCCAGCCGTCGGAGTTCGTCAAACCGGCCGTGGTGGTGATGCTCGCGGCGCTGCTGACGGAGGCGCGCGAGGCCCGCTGCGGCGAGGCGCCCCGCACCCGGCAGGTCGCGGCCTCCCTCGGCCTGGTCGCCGTCCCGGCGGCGGTCATCATGGCCAGCCACGAGCTCGGCACCAGCCTGGTGCTGGTCGCCATCACCGTGGGCCTGCTCTACGCGTCCGGCGTCCCGGGCCGCATCCTCGGCGTCCTCGGCGCCCTGGCCGCGGCGGCGGCCACCGCCGTCGTCACCCTGCACCTGCTCAGCGCCTACCAGCTCAACCGCTTCGCGGCCTTCGCCGACCCGCACCTCGACCCCTCCGGGGTCGGCTACAACACCCAGCAGGCCCGGATCGCCATCGGCGCCGGCGGCCTGCTCGGGCAGGGCCTCTTCCACGGCGACCAGACCAACGGCGGCTTCGTCCCCGAGCAGCAGACCGACTTCATCTTCACCGTCGCCGGCGAGGAGCTCGGCTTCCTCGGCGCGGGCGCCGTGATCGCCCTGCTCGGCATCATCCTCTGGCGCGCCATGGCCATCGCCCGCCGCGCCGAGGACATGTACGCCACGCTGCTGTGCGTGGGCATCGTCTGCTGGCTGGCCTTCCAGTCCTTCGAGAACATCGGCATGACCCTGGGGATCATGCCCGTCGCGGGCATCCCCCTGCCGCTGGTCTCGTACGGAGGCTCCTCGATGTTCGCCGTCTGCCTGGCCGTCGGACTGCTCCAGTCCGTCCAGCTCGTCACCACCCGGCCCCGCAGCCTCTGACGGCCCGGCCCGCCCGGAGGCGGACCCCTGTCGAGAGGGGGCCGGTCACGAGATATCTTGATGTCGAGCAATGTTACAGACGTGGAGCGGAGCACCCGGTGACTGACTCGACCATCATCTATACGCACACCGACGAGGCCCCGGCCCTGGCGACGTATTCGTTCCTGCCCGTGGTCCAGGCGTACGCCTCGACGGCAGGTGTCACTGTGGAGACCCGTGACATCTCCCTGGCCGGGCGGATCATCGCCGGTTTCCCCGAGTACCTCGAAGAGGGCCAGCGGATCGAGGACGCCCTCGCCGAGCTCGGCGAGCTGGCGAAGACGCCCGGTGCGAACATCATCAAGCTGCCGAACATCTCGGCCTCGATCCCGCAGCTGAAGGCGGCCGTCGCCGAGCTCCAGCAGCAGGGCTACGCGCTGCCGGACTACCCGGACGACCCGAAGACCGACGAGGAGCGCGACATCCGCGCCCGCTACGACAAGGTCAAGGGCAGCGCCGTCAACCCGGTGCTGCGCGAGGGCAACTCCGACCGCCGCGCCCCCGCCTCGGTCAAGAACTACGCCAAGACCCACCCGCACCGCATGGGCGTGTGGACGGCCGACTCCAAGACCAACGTCGCGACCATGGGCGCCGACGACTTCCGCTCCACCGAGAAGTCCGCGGTCGTCCCGGCGGACGGTTCGCTGCGCATCGAGCTGGCGGGCGCGGACGGCAGCACCACCGTGCTGCGCGAGTCCGTCCCCGTCCTCGCGGGCGAGGTCGTGGACGCATCGGTGATGCGCGCGGCCGCTCTGCGCACGTTCCTCACCGCGCAGATCGCCCGTGCCAAGGCCGAGGGCGTGCTGTTCTCCGTGCACCTGAAGGCCACGATGATGAAGGTCTCCGACCCGATCGTCTTCGGCCACGTGGTGCGCGCCTTCTTCCCGAAGACGTTCGCGGCGTACGGCGAGACCCTGGCCGCCGCCGGCCTGAGCCCGAACGACGGCCTCGGCGGCATCCTCAAGGGCCTGGACGCGCTGCCCGAGGGCGACGCGATCAAGGCGTCCTTCGACGCCGAGCTCGCCGAGGGCCCGGCCCTGGCGATGGTCGACTCCGACAAGGGCATCACCAACCTGCACGTCCCGAGCGACGTCATCGTCGACGCCTCCATGCCGGCGATGATCCGCACCTCGGGCCACATGTGGGGCCCGGACGGCCAGGAGGCCGACACCCTCGCCGTCCTCCCGGACAGCAGCTACTCCGGTGTCTACCAGGCCGTCATCGAGGACTGCCGCGCCAACGGCGCCTTCGACCCGTCGACCATGGGCTCGGTGCCCAACGTCGGTCTGATGGCGCAGAAGGCCGAGGAGTACGGCAGCCACGACAAGACCTTCGAGATCGCCGCCCCGGGCACCGTGCGGGTCGTCGACGGCGCGGGCACCGTCGTGCTGGAGCAGCCGGTCGCCGAGGGCGACATCTTCCGCATGTGCCAGGCCAAGGACGCCCCGATCCAGGACTGGGTCAAGCTCGCCGTCACCCGTGCCCGCGCGACCGGCGCCCCGGCCGTCTTCTGGCTCGACGAGAGCCGCGCGCACGACGCGAAGCTCATCGAGAAGGTCCGCGCCTACCTCGCCGAGCACGACACCGAGGGCCTGCGGATCGAGATCATGTCGCCGGTCGAGGCGACGAAGTTCTCCCTGGAGCGCATCCGCCGGGGCGAGGACACGATCTCGGTCACCGGCAACGTGCTGCGTGACTACCTCACGGACCTCTTCCCGATCCTCGAGCTGGGCACGAGCGCGAAGATGCTCTCGGTCGTCCCGCTGATGAACGGCGGCGGCCTGTTCGAGACCGGTGCCGGCGGCTCCGCGCCCAAGCACGTCCAGCAGCTCGTCAAGGAGAACTACCTGCGCTGGGACAGCCTGGGCGAGTTCTTCGCGCTGGCGGCCAGCTTCGAGCACCTCGCCCAGACCACGGGCAACGCGCACGCCCAGGTGCTCGCCGACACCCTGGACCGCGCGACCGCGACCTTCCTCGACGAGGACAAGTCGCCGAGCCGTCGCCTGGGTGGCATCGACAACCGCGGCAGCCACTTCCACCTGGCGCTGTACTGGGCGCAGGAGCTGGCCAAGCAGACCGACGACGCGCAGCTCGCGCAGGCGTTCACGGCCCTGGCCGAGTCGCTGACCGCGCAGGAGCGGACGATCGTCGACGAGCTCGTCGCGGTGCAGGGCGAGCCGGCCGACATCGGCGGCTACTACCAGCCTTCGACGGAGAAGGCGGCGGCCGTCATGCGGCCGAGCGCCACGTTCAACGCGGCGCTCGCGATCCTCGGCTGATCCAGCCTGATCCGCTTCTGACCCGCCCTGGTCGGCCTCGCGCCGGCCGGGGCGGTTCTTTTTTCGCCTGCGGCGGGCTCGTTCCCCACCCCGCCCCTTCCCGAACCGGGGCTCCGCCCCGGACCCCGAAGCACGCTTCGCGCGCTGTCCTCAAACTCCCCCAGCTACCTCCCCCAGACTCCGTCCGGGGGTGCCCCCAAGGTGCCCCCACGGGCTGGATTTGCGCACCCCGGGGGTCTGGGGGCGGGGCGCGTGCTCAGTACCCCGCCGGGCGCACCAGCCCCGTCTCGTACGCGAAGACCGTCGCCTGCGTGCGGTCGCGCAGACCCAGCTTGACCAGGATGCGGCTGACGTGGGTCTTCACCGTCTGTTCCGCCACCACCAGGCGCTCGGCGATCTCTCCGTTCGACAGGCCCTGGGCCACCAGGGACAGGACCTCGGTCTCGCGTTCCGTCAGGCCGCCGACGCGGTCCTTGAGCGGGGCGCGGGGCGTGCCGGTCATCCGGGAGAACTCGGCGATCAGGCGCTTGGTGACGTTCGGGGCGAGCAGGGCGTCGCCCGCCGCCACCACGCGTACGGCCTGGGCGAGTTCGGCGGCCGACGCGTCCTTCAGCAGGAAGCCGGACGCGCCCGCGCGCAGCGCCTCGTAGACGTACTCGTCGAGGTCGAAGGTGGTCAGGACGAGCACCTTGACGGCGGCGTCCGGGCCGGTGACGCGGCGGGTCGCCTCGATGCCGCCGAGGCCGGGCATCCGGATGTCCATCAGGACGACGTCGGGGGCGAGTTCGGCGACCTTGGCGACCGCGTCGATGCCGTCGACGGCCTGGCCGACGACCTCGATGCCGGGTTCGGCGTTCAGCAGCACCGTGAAGCCCTGACGGACCATCATCTGGTCGTCGGCTATCAGGACGCGGATCGTGGTCATGGGGTGTCCTCGACGGGCTCGGCAGGGGGCTGCGTGGGCAGGAGTGCGGTCACTTCCCAGCCGCCGTCGGGGGTGGTGCCGGTGGCCAGTTCGCCCCCTAGCATCGCAGTGCGCTCACGCATGCCGAGCAGGCCCTGGCCGGTGCCCGGCGAGGGCGGGGCGGCCCGGCCCGGCGGGCTGTTGGTGACCCGTACGGTCACACCGGTCCGCCGGTATCCGATCTCCACCCGGACCTCGGCGCCGGGCGCGTGCCGCATCGCGTTGCTGAGTGCCTCCTGCACGATACGGAACGCCGACAGCTCGACGCCCGGCGACAGCGTGCGCGGTGCGCCGGTGGTCTCGGTGACGACCGCGAGCCCGGCGGCGCGGACGTTGCCGACCAGCTCGTCCAGCCGGTCGAGCGTGGGCTGCGGGGTGTGCCGTACGCCGTCGGCCAGGGCGTCCTCGGAGCGCAGCACGCCCAGCACGCGGCGGAGTTCGGTGAGTGCCCCGACCGCGTTCTCGCGGATGCCGGCGAGGTTCTCCTTGAGCTCCTCGGAGGGGTTCTCGACCAGGTGCGGGGCGACCTGCGCCTGGATGGAGATGACCGACATGTGGTGCGCCACGACGTCGTGCAGCTCGCGGGCGATCCGGTTGCGCTCCTCCAGGAGGGTGCGCCGGGCCCGCTCCTCGGCGGTGAGCTCCTCCTGCACGACCAGTTCCGTACGGGCCACTTGGCGGCCGCGCAGGGCCGCGCCGACCACGACCGCGGTGGTGAGGATCGCGACGGCCCGGCCGATGTCGTAGTTGTGAGGCCCGGTGAACCGGCTGCAGGCGGCCGGCCCCGCGAGGAGGCTGATCGTCAGCGCCTCGGCCGCCGCCCGGGGGCGGAGCCGCAACGCCAGCAGGAACAGCACCCCGGTCTGCGCGGCGAGTCCGCCGATGGTCCAGGGGAACAGGACGTCCCTGGTGGCGGTCTGCGAGACCTCCGCGACGACGACCATGACGACCGTCACCGCCCACCAGGCGGCCACCGGCCGGAACATCGCGACGACGAGTGCCACCGCCGGGATCAGACCGAGCGGCACACTGGGCCATCCCCGTACCCCGTAATCCTGGCTGAGTTGGCGCACGCTGACGATGCAGACGGCTGCCGCGCACAGCACCAGCAGTGGCACGAAGGCCGGCCGCCAGGCCAGCCAGCGGGGCCGCCCCGCGTGCGGCGGATCGACGGGCTCCCCCCACAGGTCCTCGCGCAGCGTGCGCGGTGCGGCCCGCAGGGCCGCCACCAGGAGCTTTGTCATGTTCCCCCCATTCACAGGAGCACTTTAGGCCGTGTCCGGTGGATCGTTGCCCGGCCGCGGGCCGCCTGCTGCCTCCCCTGTTCGTACGTGCGGAACGCCGCCACGCAGATCAGCAGCGCCGCCCCGAACACCGGCAGCCACAGCAGGCGGGCGAGTATCCAGCCCGGCCCGTCCGGGAGGGTGTGCAGGCCGGGCAGGGCGCCGCCCGTGAGCAGGCCCGTCGCGGAGACCGCCATCATCGCCGTCTGGTGCCAGAGGAAGATCGTCATCGCGGAGAGGTTCACCAGCGCCACCGCGGCCCAGGCGGCGGGCCGGGCGAGCACCCGGCGCAGCGGGCCGAGGAGCAGCAGGGCCGCGCCGCTCTGGGCGAGGCCGAAGGTGACGGCCGCGAGGGTGGGCGGGTTGAGGTTGGATATCGCGGCGCCGGGGACCCCGACCATGGAGGCCGGGTAGCCCGCGAACAGCACGAGCAGGGCCGTGGCGGCGCCGCCGCCGAGCAGCAGCGCCCAGCCGGTCGCCCGGCCTCCGGCACGGCCTCGCGCCCAGGCCGCGCCCAGGCAGTACGGGACCAGCCAGCCCGCCGCCACATTGATCCAGCCGAGCCAGGCGGGCCCGCCCAGGCCGAACCGGACGATGTCGACGTGCAGCACGACGGCCAGCGGCCACAGCGGGTGCAGCCTCGCGACCAGCGGGGTCGCCGCCGTCAGCACGGCGAAGACCAGCAGGAACCACAGCGGGGACAGCACCAGCTTGACCAGCGTGTGTACGGTGTCCGGGGCGACCCCGGAGGCGAGCATCCCGCCCGTCGCCGCGGCCCACACCACCAGCACGGCGGCGACCGGCCGGAAGAGCCGGGCCAGCCGGGCGCGGAGCCACTGTCCGTACGTCACTCCCTTGGCCACGGCCGAGGCGTGGCTGCTCGCCCCCACCCTGCCTCCCACCAGGAAGAACACCGCGAGGGTCTGGACCGTCCAGGAGACCGGTGCCAGGCCGGGCATGAACTGGAGCGGGCTGGCGGCGCGCACCGTGCCGCTGTCGGCGACCAGGGCGGTCACCAGCCAGTGGCCGAGCACGACGCCGAGGATGGCGAAGGCGCGCAGGGCGTCGACGGCGCGGTCGCGGCCGGGCGGGGTGGCGGCGTCGATCCGCCGGACGAGGTCACGCATGACGGCCCTCCTCGGAAGGGAGCTCTCCGGAGACGATCCGGGCGATGTTCTTCAGGGCGGTGGAACCGGGCTTGAGGTAGTCGCTGTGGCCGCCGTCGCCCGCGTCGAAGACCCGGGCGCCGAACTCCGGGGAGACCGGGTCCGTCCCGAAGCCGACCGTGGCGAAGGGCAGGTCGAGCCGGACGTGCGGCACGTCGGCGATCCAGTCGTCGGCCCCCCGGCCCGCCCAGACGGCGGCCCGGGTGCGCAGCGCGGCGACGTCGTCGGCACCGGTGCCGGGGCTGCCGTAGAGGACGATGCCGTCGACGTCCATGCCGGGCGCGGCCCGCCCGCAGACCACGGAGCCGTAGGAGTGGCAGAGGAGGGAGGTCCGGGCGCTGGGCTTGAGCGCGCCGAGCTGCCGTACGAAGGCGCGCAGCCCGCTCGCGGCGCTGTCGGCCCGTCCCGGGGTCAGCACGTCGGTGCTGATCGTTCCCGGCGTCTTGTAGCCGAGCCAGGCCACGACGGCGGCCCGGTCGCCCAGCTCCTGCCGGAGTGCCGTGGCGCCGGCGCGGAAGCGCTCGTACGTGTCGAGGTTGGTGTCCGAGCCCGGTACGAGGACGGCGACGCGGTCGGCCCGGGAAAGGTCGCCGAAGACCTCGACGGTGCGGCCGCCGTCGCGGCCGTCGAAGGAGAGGAAGTGGCGCGCCGGGTCCGCCATGGCCCGCAGGGCGGCGGCCCGCCTGTGGTCGCCGTGGCCGTCGGCCGCCCGTTCCGCCTCCTCGACGGCGCTCCTGTTGGCGGCGTACCGCTCGGCGAGCACGTCCGGTGCCGCGGTCCGCAGCGGGGCGAGGGCGGCGGGGGCCGGTGCCGGTACGGCCGCGGGGCGGGCCATGCCCGACACGGGCACCGCCACCGAGGCGGCGACGAGCGCGGCGAGGAGAGTGCGGCGCAGTCGGCTGCGGCGCGGGCGGGGCGTCATGGCGGGAGGTTCCTTCCGTACCGGATGCCGGTCGTGCATCCGGTACGGAAGTTATGGATCGGGCCGTGTGGTCGGCGTCCCACCACGGAGCCCACTTCGGCGTAGCTCCCCGGTATGACGGGTACGGGGTCGCGCGGCTGCCCACCTGCCGCTCCGTGAATAGCCGGACCCTACAAAACCGGCGCGCCGGAATCCGTGGATCACCGCATCCGGCCGGTCACGTTCCCCTTGGCAGAGTGGCTGGCGAGCCGATCTCCTCCCGCGGCCTCTTCGCGCGAGGAGTTGTATCTCTACGACAAATGGGGGTTTCGTCAATGAGTGCCGAGAACAAGGACGTGGTGGTCACCGGCCTCGGGGCCACGACACCGCTGGGCGGGGACGTCGCCTCGACCTGGTCCGCGCTGCTGGCCGGGCGGTCGGGGATCAGCGCCATCGAGGAGGAGTGGGCGGCCGGCCTGCCGGTGCGGATCGCGGGCAGGCTCGCGGTCGAGCCGACCGAGGTCCTGGATCGCGTACAGGCCCGCCGCATGGACCGCTGCGAGCAGATCGCGCTCGTCGCGGCGCGCGAGGCGTGGGCGGACGCGGGCGCGCCGGACGTCGATCCGGAGCGCCTGGCCGTGGTGATCGGTACGGGCACGGGAGGCGCCCTCACCCTGCTCGGCCAGGACGACGTCCTGGAGGCGTCCGGCGTGCGGAAGGTCTCGCCGCACACCGTCCCGATGCTGATGGCGAACGGCCCGGCGGCCTGGGTCAGCATCGAGCTGGGGGCGCGCGGTGGCGCGCACACCCCGGTCAGCGCCTGCGCGTCCGGGGCCGAGGCGATCGCGATGGGCCTGGACCTGATCCGGCTGGGCCGGGCCGACGTGGTCGTCGCGGGCGGTACGGAGGCGTGCGTGCACCCGCTGCCGCTGGCCGGGTTCGCGCAGGCCAAGGCCCATTCGACGCGCAACGACGACCCGCAAGGGGCGTCGCGGCCCTTCGACGTCGACCGGGACGGGTTCGTCATCGGCGAGGGGGCGGTCGTGGTCGTCCTGGAGCGCGCCGGCTTCGCGGCCGCCCGCGCGGCCCGGCGGCACGCCCGCCTCGCCGGGGCCGGAGTGACGTCGGACGCCCACCACATCACCGCCGCCCACCCCGAGGGCCAGGTGCGCGCCATGCGGATGGCCCTGGCCACGGCCGGGCTGTCGCCGCTGGAGATCGACCACGTGCACGCGCACGCGACGTCCACGCCCAAGGGCGACCTGGTCGAGGCCGGGTCGGTCGCCGAGGCCATCGGCGCGCACCCGGCCGTGACCGCGACCAAGTCGATGACCGGCCACCTCTTCGGCGCCGCGGGGGCGATGGGCGCGCTCGCCTCGGTCCTCGCGGTCCGGGAGGGGGTGATCCCCGCGACGCGGAACCTCGGCACACTCGACCCGGCCGTGAAGCTCGATGTGGTCACCGGCCGGCCGAGGCGGGGCACGGTGCGGGCGGCCCTGACGAACTCGTTCGGCTTCGGCGGCCACAACGCGTCGCTCGTCTTCACCGCCGCTTCGTAGGCCGCTCGACCGGCCCGACGGCGCGGTCACGTCATGAGGTGACCGCGCCCTCCGGTCCCATCACCAGCCCGCGCCGGCCGGCTGCTTCGTGGTGACGTTGACGCGGTTGAAGAGGTTGGTCAGGCCGATCCACAGGGTCAGGCCGGCGAGCTGCCGCTCTTCGTAGTGCCGGGCGGCCTCGGCCCAGACGTCGTCCGGCACCGGGTCGGGGCGGTCGCTGAGCCGGGTGGCGCACTCGGCGAGGGCCAGCGCGGCCCGCTCGGCGTCGGTGAAATAGGGGGTGTCCCGCCAGGCCGCCACGGCGGCGAGCCGGTCGTCGCTCTCGCCCGCCTTCCTGGCGTTCTTCACTCCCCCGTCGACGCAGTAGCCACAGCCGTTGATCTGGCTGACCCGGAGGTGGACGAGGTCGAGCGTCGCGTCGGGCACACCGCCCTTCTTCGCCGCCTTCATCACGCTGAGGACGGCCGGCAGGGCCTCGGGGATGACCGTTGCGGGGTTCTGTATCCGTGCTTCCATGTCGCGTCTCCTGTCGTCTCGCGTTTCTTGTCACACCGGCGGACCTTCATCCGTCAACGCACTGACGGATCACGACGGGAGAATGTGACAGATGACGGAGAAAGAGCTGCTGGCCGAGCGTTTCGAGGCCCACCGCACCCATCTTCGCGCAGTGGCCTACCGAATGCTCGGCTCACTGAGCGAGGCCGACGACGCCGTGCAGGAGGCATGGCTGCGGCTCAGCCGCTCGGACGCCGACAGCGTCGAGAACCTCGGCGGCTGGCTGACCACCGTCGTCGGCCGCGTGTGCCTGGACATGCTGCGTTCGCGCAGGTCGCGCGGCGAGGAGCCGCTGGAGGCGCGGGTGCCCGACCCGATCGTCGACAGCCCGGACGGCATCGACCCCGAGCACCAGGCGCTGCTCGCCGACTCGGTCGGGCTCGCGCTGCTCGTCGTCCTGGAGACGCTGGCGCCCGCGGAACGGCTCGCGTTCGTGCTGCACGACATGTTCGCCGTCCCGTTCGACGAGATCGCCCCGATGGTCGGGCGCACCCCGGCGGCGGCCCGCCAGCTGGCCAGCCGGGCGCGGCGCCGCGTACGCGGGTCCGCGCCGGCGCCCGACAGCGACCTCACCCGGCAGCGGCAGGTCGTGGACGCCTTCCTCACCGCCGCCCGCGGCGGCGACTTCGACGCGCTCGTCGCCGTGCTCCACCCGGACGTCGTCCTCCGCGCGGACACGGGCGCGGGAGCCCCGCAGGAGGTGCACGGCGCGGCGGCCGTCGCCGGCCGGGCCCTCACCTTCCAGCGCCTCTCCCACTTCGCCCGCCCGGCCCTTGTGAACGGCTCCATGGGCATCGTGACCGATGTGGACGGTGTCCCGATGGCGGTCATGGGCTTCACGATCGTGGACGGCAGGGTGCGGACGATCGACATCTTGGCGGACACGGGAAGGCTGCGGGGGCTTTCGCTTTAGGGCTGGTTGTTGTGCGGGTTGCTTGCGCCTGCGGCGGGCTTTCCCCCACCCCGCCCCTTCCCGAAACCGGGGCGCCGCCCCGGTTTCGGCCCCAGGATGCGACGAGCCGACATCGAGGTGCCAAACCATCCCGTCGATATGGA